>JAIESI010000053.1 GCA_019746135.1 Xanthobacteraceae bacterium | reverse complement strand
CTGGCGCGAAACTACCTGGCGGCTGTCTGCCTGACCGCCGCGCTGGTATGGTGGATTTAATGAGTCTGGACCCTAGCGATTCGAATTTGACGCGCCAGCCCCGGTTGCAATGCCGGCATTCGACCAGGGCCGGCTCCCGCGGGTCCCAAAACCCGCGGAATCGGGCCGGTTTTGACGCCTTTGAGTGGGTTCCGGGGCGGCTCCCGATGCGCGACGGGCCGCCCTGACACGGAACCGGGCCGGGGTCCGGCTTGGGCCGGTTCCGTCAGTGTTCCGGCACCAGCGGCGGCGGATAGGTGTCGCGCGTCGAATCCCAGGCCGGGCGGAACAGGTCATCCTCGGACTGGACGATGACGTCGGCCTCGCGTCCGTTTCGGGTGTCGAGATGGGCAAGCGCGACCGCGTCGCGGAACGCATCGCTCCGGTGCTGGTAGGGCTCGGAGTTCTCGCCGTCGCACTGGATCACCCATGCGCCGTCGTACACCACATAGTAGCGTGACTTCGTCGGCAGACCGTCCATCTTGGGCTCCTGAACCATAAGGCGTTCACGCGCGTCTTCGACGCGCCCACCAGCGCGTTCACGCGCGTCTTTGACGCGCTAGGGGGGCCCCCGCACACCTGCGGGTATCCCTGTCCTATGAGGCCTCAATGCGACAGTCCGATTTCAAGTTCCTGTGACAAGCCTAAATGACGCAGCCGCCTTGTGAATTGCTGTGGACCGTGTGGGTAACCCTCAGCAGGCGGCCATGATCTCTTTGATCTTGGGCCAGTTTTCGCGGCCCTGCCGTTTCATCAGCTCGAGATACTTGCCGTTCTCCCAGCGCACGATGGCGTCCTGAAAGCTCGGCCGCGCCTTGATCCGGGCGTACCAGTCGGCGGTGCGCGGCGTAGGCTCCAGCAGACCCATGACATCGAGGTGGTCGAGCCGGACCACGTAAGGCGTGAACGCCGCATCGGCGATGCTGTAGCGGTCGCTGGCGAGCCATTCGTGGTCGGCCAGCGCCTTGTCCATGTCGCGGTAGAGCGTCAGCAGCCGCGCGATCGCGATCTTGAAGTGCGGCGAGTCGAGACCCTTCTCGATCACGTCGCGGCGGCGCTCGCGCTTCGCCGGATCGGGAATGCTCTCCAGCATCTCCTTTCCGGCCTCGCCGCGGCTGATGTACTGGTGGCGGAACGCCAGGCCGAAGCTGAGGATGGCGATGCCCGCGTCGTGCACGCCCTCGTCGAGCTGCTTGGTCCACAGCCGCATCTTCGCGCGGCTGAACGGATCGGCGGGCTTCATCGGCGGATCGGCAAAGCGCTCGTCGAGATATTCGTTGATGACGTTGGATTCCGGCACGACGATATCGCCGTCGATCAGGGTCGGCACCACCGCGCGCGGATTGAGCTTGATGTACCAGTCCTTCTGGTGCTCGCCGGCGCGCAGGTCGAGATGGCGGCTCTCCCATTCGAGGCCCTTCTCGGCGAGCAGCAGTCGCACCTTCTGGGCGCAGCTCGACATGTCGTTGTGGTAGAGCGCGAGCGCCATGTTTCTCACTCCGGAACGGCCGACGACTTAAAGCGCGGGCGCCGCATGCTTCCAGAGGCGCGGCCGGCTGTCTACACTGAGCCGGCCGGCCGATCCGGCACGGTCAAAAAGCGTTGAGGGATTGGAAATGCCGAAGCTGCCGCTCACCTTTGCCTGCGGGCTTTACGACCGCATGCTCGCGCTGCACACCGGCGAGGTGCAGGTCGAGGGCGTCGACCTCAACTTCCTGGTCGACGACAACCCGCGCAACATCTTCGACCGGATGGCGGCGGCCCAGGAGTTCGACTCAGCCGAGTTCTCCAGCTCCGAATACGTCTCGCGCTTTGTCGCCAACCAGTGCCCGTTCGTCGCCATCCCGGTGTTCGCCTCGCGCGTGTTCCGGCACAGCTTCATCTTCATCAACCGGAAGCACGTCAAGTCGCCGAAGGAGCTCGAGGGCAAGCGGATCGGCGTGCCGGTCTACACCATGACCGCGGCGATCTTCATCCGCGGGCTCCTGAGCGACGAGCACGGCATCGACTTCTCCAAATGCGAATGGGTCGAGGGCGACATCAACACCGCCAAGGCCCACGGCAATCCGACCATCCTGCCGACCGCGAAGCAGCTTTCGATCAGCGCCAACGCCTCCGGCAAATCGCTCAGCAGGATGCTGGAGGACGGCGAGCTTTCGGCCATCATCGGCACCGGCGTGCCGGAGGCGTTCGGAAGAAATCCCGATATCGTCCGGCTCTATCCGGACTATCGCTCGGCCGAGATGGAATATTACAAGCGCACCAGGATCTTTCCGATCATGCACACGGTGGTGATCCGCAAGGACGTGCACGAGCGGCATCCGTTCGTCGCCACCGCGATCTACCACGCGCTCGAGCAGTCCAAGAACCTCGCGCTGAAGAAGATGAATTACCGCGGCACGCTGCGTTACATGCTGCCGTGGATGACCGCCGAGCTCGACGAGATCAGCGCCGTGTTCGGCGGCGATCCCTGGCCCTACGGCGTCGAGGCCAACCGCCCGACGCTCAGCGCGCTGGTGCGCTACCTCGAAGAGCAGGGGGTGATCGCCAAGGCGCCCAAGGTCGACGACCTGTTCGTGCCGGTGCGACAGGTCCTGCCGATGACGCACTAGGGCCGGATCATGCGCTGGCGCGTCTGGTCCGACCGGCTGATCGTTCTCCTGGTCCTGCTCGGGCTCTGGCAAGTCGGCAGCATGGTGCTCGGCGATTACTGGCTGAGCACGCCGGTCAACACCACGACGCGCTTCTTCGCCTCGCTGCTCAACGGCGAGCTGTTCTTCCATGGCGGCTACACCATCACCGAGGCGCTGGCGGGATGCGCCATCGGCGGCATTCCGGCGGTGCTGCTGCCGTTCCTGCTGCGGCGGCAGCCGATTGTGGTGGCGATCCTCGATCCGTTCATGGTCGGCGGCTATGGCGCGCCGAAGCTCGCCTTCGCGCCGCTGTTCATTCTCTGGTTCGGCATCGGCATCGAATCGAAGATCGCGCTGGTGGCGGCGGTGGTGTTCTTCATCGTCTATTTCAGCACGCTGTCCGGTGTGCGCGCGCTCGACACCAGGCTCGTGCAGATGGCGCAGGTGGTCGGCGCCAGCGAGCGGCAGGTCGGCCGGCACATCGTGTTCCCCGGCGCGGTGCCGGCCATCTTTGCCGGCTTCCGCATCGCCGTGCCCTATGCGATCGGCGGCGCGGTGATCGCCGAATTGATCTCGTCGAACCGCGGGCTCGGCTATCTGGTGCAGACCGGTGCGATGAACTTCGACACCACGCAGGTGTTCGTCGCGATCCTCGCCGCGACCGTCATCGTCCACGCCTTCATCGCCGTGGTCGATCTCGGCGAGCGTTTCCTGTTGCGCTGGCGCCCGCAAGGCGCCGCGCTGATCGTCGATCACGGGACTTGAGCGATGGGCCATGCCGTACGGATGACCCCCACCTCATTCCTCCCCCTTTCAGGGGGAGGAAGGCCGTGCGGCAACGTAGGTACCCTAGCCGCACGGGCGGCGCCTGCGCTCCTTCCCCCTGAAAGGGGGAGGGTCGGGGTGGGGGTCGAGAAACGGGTGGTCGTCGACAAATGACCCAGACCCCGATGCTGGAGATCAAAGGCCTCGGCAAGCGCTTCCCGGCGCGGGCCGGCCGCGAGCCGCCGCCCTGGATCATCCAGGACATGTCGTTCTCGGTCGGGGCCGCCGAGTTGCTCACCATCGTCGGGCCCTCCGGCGCCGGAAAGTCGACGCTGCTCAACATCGTTGCGCAGATCGACAGCGCGAGCGCGGGCGAGATCGCCTTCGACGGCGAGCGCATCGCCTCGCCGGAGATGAAGGCGCTGCACCCGGGACTGAACCGCCGCATCGGCTATGTGACCCAGGACGACAACCTGCTGCCCTGGCGCACCACCATCGACAATGTGCTGTTCCCGCGCGAGGTGCAGGGCACGCTCGACGACGCGGCGCGGGCGCGCGCCGCCGAATTGATCGCCGCGGTCGGGCTCGCGGGCTTCGAGCGCTACTATCCGCACGAATTGTCCGGCGGCATGCGCAAGCGCGCCGCGCTCATTCGCACCTTGGTCTACGACCCGCCGGTGATCCTGATGGACGAGCCGTTCGCGGCGGTCGACGCGCAGACCCGCACACAGCTCCAAGAAGATTTGCTTAGGCTGTGGAGCCTCAAGCGCAAGACCATCATTTTCGTCACCCACGACATCACCGAGGCGATTGCGCTCGGCGACCGCGCGCTGGTGCTGACGCGGCGGCCGGCCCGCATCGCCGCCGAGCATCCGATCCCGATCCCGCGCCCGCGCAATGTGCGCGACATCTTCACCATGCCGGGCTTCGCCGCGATCTACGAACGCATCCGGGCGGATGTGCAATGACCACCGCCGATATCACCTCGGACCTCCCGGAAACCCGCGCCATCCCGCGGCAATGGATCGTCACCGGCGGCCAGGTCCTGCTCGGCCTTGCGCTCATTGGCGCCTGGGAGTGGGGCGCGCGCGCCTTCGGGCCGCTGTTCTTTGCGCCGCCGCTTGCCACCGCGCAGCGCATCGTCGAGATGGCGGCGAACGGCAAGCTTCTCACCGACACCATCGCCACGCTGCGCGTCTCGGCGCTCGGCTTCGTCATCGGCTGCGTCGTCGGCGTAGGTCTGCCGTTCCTGCTGCGGCTGTCGGAGCGCGCAACGCAGGCGATCGAGCCCTTCATCATGGCCTCGATGGGCATTCCCAAATACGCGCTGACGCCCTGGCTGATCCTGTGGTTTGGCATCGGCGACCGCCCGAAGGTGATCGTCGTCACCCTGTTCGTGTTCTACATCGTCTTCATCACTGTGTTCGCCGGCGTGCGCGGCGTCGATCAGCGGCTGATCAGCATGGCGCGCGTGGTCGGCGCGAGCGAGCGCGCCATCGACCGCAAGGTGATCTGGATGTCGCTCCTGCCGTTCTTCTTCACCGGGCTGAAGGTGGCGCTGCCGCGCGCGGTGAGCGCCGCGATCGTCGGCGAGTTCCTGGTGGCGACCGAAGGCATCGGCTTCTCGATCGAGCGGGCGCGCCAGCTGTCCGACACCACCGGCGTGTTCGCCGGCATCGTCGTCGCGGTCGCGCTGGTGCTCCTGATCAACGCCGTCGTCAACGCGCTGGAGCGGCGAGCCCTGAAATGGCGGCCGACCGACCGCGATATGCAACTCTAGGAGTGCGACAATGAAGCTTGCGAGCTACATCGCCGGCGGCCAGGAATGCTACGGCGTGGTGTCCGGCGACGGTCTCATCACCATGCGCGGACACGCCTCGCTGCGCGATGCGCTGGCGGCCGGCGCGCTCGAGGGCATGCGCACCGCCGCGGCCGTGGCGAAGCCGGATACCAAGCTCTCCGACGTCCGCTTCCTGCCGGTCATTCCCAACCCGCACAAGATCCTCTGCGCCGGCGTGAACTATCGCGACCACGCCGCCGAGGTGGGCCGCGAATTGCCCAAGCAGCCGAGCATGTTCATCCGCTTCGCGGACACGCTGGTCGGTCACGAAGGCGAGATGATCCGGCCGAAGCTCTCGGACAATTTCGACTTCGAGGGCGAATTGACCATGGTGATCGGCAAGGGCGGACGGCACATCCCGATCGATCGCGCGCTCGACCATGTCGCGGGCTACACGATCTTCGTCGACGGCAGCGTGCGCGACTACCAGAAATTCTCCGTCACCTCGGGCAAGAACTGGCCCGGCACCGGTCCGCTCGGGCCGTGGCTCGTCACCTCCGACGAGATCCCCGACCCAAGCAAGCTGACGCTGACCACGCGGCTCAACGGCCGGCAGGTCCAGCATTCCGGCACCGACAAGCTGATCTACTCGTGCCGGCAGATCATCAGCTTCTGCTCGGATTTCACCACGCTGCATCCCGGCGACATCATCGCCACCGGCACGCCGGAGGGCGTCGGCCACAGCCGCAGGCCGCCGCTCTGGATGAAGCCGGGCGACACGCTGGAGGTCGAGATCTCGAACATCGGCGTGCTGCGGACGAAAATAGTGGACGAGAAGTAGGTCAGGCTTTCTGGACCGCGGTTCGATTGAACCTTGAGCAGGCGACGAGCGACCAATAGCAAACCCTCAGGAGCGCTTGATGCAGGATCTCACGGACTGCCCAAATTCGCTGCCCCGCAGGTTGGCGGGCGCGGCGCTGTACGCCCTGCTTCTGACAGCAGTCACGCTTCCGATCGCTGTCTGGCTTGTGGGCCTGGTCGTCGGGCCACCGGAGCTTCGCGCGCAGATCGTCATCACCACCGCGGGCTTCGGCGCTGTCCACGGCAGTCTTGGACTTTACGCCGTGATCTTGGCGACCGTTGCGGGTCTGACCGTGTTCAATCTCGTTGTCGGCCCGCGCAAGCACCATGTTTTCGACTGGAATCTCGGCCCACGGCTGATGGACGACGCGTTGAGTCCTCGCGAGAAGGTGGCCATCGTTCTGCAAAGCGGCTGGGGGCGTTGCCTGCTGGCCCTTCTGTGCTCTTGGCTGGTGCTGGCGGCATTTGCCTGACACCGGGACCCGTCGTGTGAGCACGCGCGCTAGTTCACGTATTCACTGGTGAATATGCCGTCATAGGATTTCAGCTTCTCGTCGGCCTTGAGCAGCCCCGCGTCGACGTTGAACGTCTCCGAATTCTCGATCGAGGCCTTGTTCACCACCGGCGGCGAAGGCGTCACCTTCCGCAACTCCTCGAACGAGGCCTTCAGCAGGTTGTCGTCGAGCGTCGGGAAGCGCTTCTTCAGCAGCGCGAACGCCTCGTCCGGCTTGTTCTTGATGAAGGCGGTGGCGTCCTTGATCGACTGGCCCATGGCGCGGCACAGCGCCTTCTTCTGCGCGCAGGTGTCCTGCTTGGTGACGATCAGGTTGTGGCCGAACGGGATCATGTCGCCCGGCTCGCCGTCGGGGCCGCTGGCGATCAGCAGCGCCTCGCCGTCCTGCACCGCCTTCAATGGCCAGGGCAGCGACATCGCGTAGCCGTCGATCTGCTTGCTCTGGAACGCGGCGAGCATGCTGTTCGGCGCCATCGGCGCGACGCGGATGTCGTCCGGATTGAAGCCGCCGCGCGCCGCAATCAGCCGCACATAGGCGTGGATCATCGAGTTGATCGAATCGACCGCGATGGTCCGGCCCTTGAGCACCGCCGCGCGCTTTTCCAGCGGCGCCTTGGGATCGAAGCCCGCGCGCTCCGCGATCTCCTTGCGCAGCACCACCTGGGCGAACGGCCGGTCGATGGTGGTGGCGATCGCGATCAGCTTCTGCCCGCGCGCGGTGGCGCGGCCGAACGAGCTCGCCGAGGCCTGCGCGAAATGCGAGCTGCCCGAGATCACCGAATTGATCGCGCCGATGCCGGTGATCTGCACCGTCTTCACCTTGATGCCGTGCTTGCCCCAGAGGTCGAGGTCACCGGCGATATAGCCGGCGCTGAAGGTGAGGCTGAACGCAGGATCGGCGAGGATGATCTCCTCGCTCGATTGGGCCTTCGCCGCGGTCGTATAAGCAGCCGCAAGCGCGGCGATGGCGATGATCGAAGCCCGCATCACAAGTCCTCCCGGCATCACGCTTTTTTGGAAGATTATGGAGACGGTGGCTGAGCCGATCAATGTGTCCGGGACACCAGGGCGCGGTACGGGCTGCGGTACGGGCTTATGCCGCTTGCAGCCAGTCCGGCTCCGCAAGTGCGCTTTCGGGGCAAAGCGGAAGTAAGCAGGGACCCAAAAACCCGCCTAACTCGGTCGAAGATGGCCCACTCCGGAAGTCGAGCGACCGCGCCGACGCCTGATGGGTTGCAAAATGCTTCGATAGCTCCTGACTGACCCTCACCAATATGCTATCCCTTATGCGCATTGCCGGCCCGTGGAGGGTCGAATGCAATCCGATCAATTGAAACGGCGCGAGTTCATCCTCCTCCTCGGCGGCGCGGCGGCGTGCCCGGTCGTCGCGCGGGTGCGCAGCAGGCGGAGCTGATGCGGCGCTTTGGGGGGGGCTCATGCATTCGCCCGCTGACGAGCGAACGGTCCCCGAGGCCTCCCTGGAGACGCCCCGCCTCGCCGATGAGGAGTGCGAGCTCCACCGTTGTCTCGCGGGCCGCTTCCCCTCCCTCCGCAGCATCCGCCGGACCGCCTTCAGTGGCCAGACCTCCTTCCGCCTGGAGGTGTTGACCTTGGAGCTCGGAGCCGCCGGGGAGGTCAAGCTCCTCCTCAAGGACTTCGGCGCCTCCCGGCTCCCCAAGGATGACCTCCCCTCCCGGCGCAACCGGGAGCTCCGCGTCTACCGGGACCTCCTCGCCGGAGCCGGGCTGGGGACGGCGGAGTACCACGGCGCCGTCTGGGACGAGGCCCGCGGGCGCTTCTGGCTCCTCCTCGAGCTCGTGGATGGGGTCGAGCTCCGCAGCCTTGGGTTCGAGGACTGGGTGAAGTCGGCGGCCTGGCTCGGCCGTCTCCACGGTCGCTTCGCGCGGGCCGGTGAGGCGCTCGAGGCCTCTGACTTCCTCGTGCGGCACGACGCGGGCTTCTTCCACGCTCAGGCGGAGCAGGCCTCGAGGGCGGCGGCGACCTACCCATTCGAGTTGCGCGAGTCCGTTCTGGCCGTGACCCGGTGCTACAGCCGTGCCGTGGAGGTCCTCGTGGGCGGGGCGCGGACCCTCGTCCACGGCTCCTACCGGCCGCAGAACATCCTTGTCGACCACGCGGCGAGGCCCCCCCGGGTGCTGGCCGTCGACTGGGAACTCTCAGCTCTCGGTTCGCCTCTCTACGACTTCGCCTTCCTCTCGGACGGCTTCCGCGGCGGCGAACTGGACGACCTGTGGGGAGCGTACCGGAAAGAGGCCGTCGCCCGCGGCCTCCCCCTCCCGGAGAGAGGACAGATCGAGCCCCTCCTCGATTGCTTCCGCCTCCACAAGGTCCTCAAGTCCATCGGCGACTCGGTCGCCCTGAAGTTCGAGGAACGCGTCGTGCGGAAGCTCGTCACCCGGGCCGCCGAGATCGGAACCGCCCTCCCTTTCTGAGAAGACAGACCGATGTCAACGCAACCCCTCCCGGATCCCGACTGGAAGGACCCGAGCGCCGACACGACGGATATGCGCAGTCATCAGGCAAACGACAGACGGGTCGGGCGGGAGCTTTTGGTATCAGATATTTCGGAGCGAAGCGGACACTGAACAAGCCGCGCTTACAGAACGGAGCTAACGAGAACACGCCCTGGCCTGCGGCGGCCGGCAATTGTCTCGTGGCCTCGGGCGGGGCAATATTGCTTCAGAAAACAGCGCCGTCAGTGCGCGACGGAGGATTGCGATGAAGAAATGGCTCCTGACATTCGCCGCATTGGTTGCGGCGGGCATCAGCACCGCGAGCGCCGCCGAGAAGCTCAAGGTCGCGGTCCCGCAGCGTGGTTTCTGGGACAGCTCGTGGATCGAGTTCGGCGAAGCGGCGGGCTTTTTCAAGGAAGCGGGCCTCGAGGTCGAGGTGTTCTATACCGACGGCGGCGCGCAGACGATCGCAACCGTCGCCTCCGGCAGCGTCGACATCGCCATGTCGAACGGCATCCTCGGCGCGATCGGCGCCTACGTGAAAGGCGGCGACGCCACGCCCTATCGCATCATCTCCGCCGAGATGACCGGCGCGCACGAGCTGTTCTGGTGGGTCAAGGCGGATTCGCCGATCAAGTCGCTGAAGGACGCGGGCGAGGGCAAGACCATCGCGTTCTCCTCGCCCGGCTCGTCGTCGAACCTGATCCTGCTGACGCTGCTGAAGCAGGCCGGCTCCAAGGCCAAGCCCACGCCGACCGGCGGCGTGCCTGCGACCTTCACCCAGACCATGACCGGGCAGATCGACATCGGCTGGTCGGTGGTGCCGTTCGCGCTGAAGGACGTCAACGAGGGCAAGATCAGGATTGTGGCGCGGGCACGCGAGGCGACCGAGCTTGCGAACCAGACCATCCGCGCCAACCTTGCCAACACCAACGCGCTCAAGACCAAGCGCGAGACCATCGCCAAGTTTATGCGGGTGATCCAGAAGTCGATCGACTGGGGCTACAGCAATCCGCAGGCGATCGAGATTTTCGCCCGCAACATGAAGGTGACGCCGGACATCGCCAAACAGGCGGTGACCGACTTCTATCCGAAGTCGGCCATGCAGCTTGGCGAGATTCGCGATCTCGATCGCTCGTTGCGCGACGCGCTGGAGTACAAGTTCATCCCCACGGCGAAGACGCCGAAGGACATCGCCGGGTTGATCGACATCGTCTACAAGCCCTGAGCGGCGATCCGGCCAAGCGGCTGGCGGATCAGCCTAATTTCGGCAATCTGCGATTGGGGGGGGCGCGAGTTGTCCCGCCGCGCCGCGACATATCCACAACACCTTCACAGCAATCGGGCCGCCCGGCCGCTATTTCGATTGGGCGAGCTTACGAGGGTTGCTAGGTTTTTCCCGGGGGAGCGTCACCGGCCCGCAGTTTGTCCGTAGCATCATCAGGCGTTTGAACCGTCCGTATGCGTCCGTCCGCGTCGCAGCGTCCGATGTCTCGTTGTTCCCTGTGGCGGCTCGCCGCAGCGGGCATGATTGCGGCATTGACGCTGCCGCTCGCCGGCTGCCTGTCCAACGAGATCATTCCTGCCGCGATCGACCTGCCGAAGGCCTACAAGGCCGGCCCGCGTAACCCCGATGCGGCGCTGCCGTCGGTCGTGTGGTGGCGCGGATTCCGCTCCAGGGAACTCACCGATCTCATCGAAGAGGCGCTGACCTCGAACTTCGACGTCGCCGTCGCCGTCGCCCGCATCGTCCAGGCCGACGCGCAGTCGCGCATCGTCGGCGCTACATTGTTGCCGATCGTCGATTTGCATGGCTCGGCGGTTCGCTCGGTCTCCTCGCGGACCACCGGCAGCGGCGGCGGGGGCGGTGGCGGCAGCTCGCCACGCACCACCTACAGCACGTCGCTCAGCGCAAGCTACGAGATCGACTTCTGGGGCAAGAATCGCGCCGCGCTGCGCTCGGCCGAGGAGCTTGCGGTCGCAAGCCGCTTCGACCGCGAGGTGGTGGCGCTGACCACCGTCGTCAGTGTCGCCAATTCCTACTTCCTGGTGCTGGCCGCCCACGACCGTCTGCAGATCGCGCGCAACAACATCGAAGCCGCGGATCGCGTGTACAACCTGATCAAGCAGCGCTTCGACGTCGGCACCGCGTCCGCGCTCGATGTCGCACAGCAGGAAAGTGTGGTTGCCCAGCAGCGCGCCACGATCCCGCCGCTCGAGCAGATCCTACGGCAGAACATCGCCACCCTTGCGGTGCTGATCGGCCGCACGCCGGAGTCGGTGCGCATCCGCGCGGGCAGCATGTCGCAGATTGCCATTCCGCCGGTGACGCCGGGCCTGCCCTCCGACCTGATCGCCCAGCGCCCGGACATCCGCTCGGCCGAGGCGCAGCTCGGCTCCGTCAATGCCGATGTGCACAACGCGCGTGCGCAGTTCTTCCCGAGCATCACGATCACCGGCGAGGGCGGCTATGCGAGCGCCGCGTTGCGGACGCTGGTGCGGCCGGAGTCGGTGTTCTTCAGTCTGGCCGGGGGTCTGTTGCAGCCGGTGCTCGAGGGCGGGCGGATTGCGGGCAACTTCGATCTGCAGAAGGGCCGCCAGGACGAGTTCCTGCAGGTCTATCGCCGCAGCATCGTCAACGGCTTCGCCGACGTGGAGCGCGCGCTGATCGCCGTGCAGCAGACCGCGAGGCGCGTGCAGCTCCAGCGCGCCGTGGTGGACAGCACCCGGCGGGCGTTCGAGATTTCCGAGACCCGGCTGCGCGAAGGCACCATCGACCTGATCACCGTGCTGAACACGCAAACCGCGCTGTTCCAGGCCCAGGACGTCCTGGCGCAGGCCCAGCTCGACCGGCTGACGGCGATCGTTTCGCTGTTCCAGGCGCTCGGCGGCGGCTGGCCGAAGCCCCCGGACGACAAGCCGAAAGTGGGCGAATTGCCCAGGACGCCGCAGGAAATATCCTTTCCGGTTCAAGAGCTTCCGCGGTTCCAGGGGCGCTGGCCGCGTTAAGCGTCCCCCTTTAAATGTCCGTAATGTGCTGTGAAAGCTCCGGCCACACCGTTATTTATGGTGGTGCACGGATTTGGCTGGCCGGAGAATGTCGAAAAGACGATCGATCGCCACGGCGGTTGTGGTCCTTGTCCTGGTCGGCGGGGCCGCGGCCGTGTGGTGGCAGCCTGCCCGGCAGGAGCAGCCGCGCTTTGGCCGCAACTTCCGCGGCGACGACGGCCCGGTGCCGGTCATCGCCGCGCTGACGCGGCGCGCCGACGTGCCGGTCTATCTCGACGGCGTCGGCACCGTCCGCGCCCTCAACACGGTGACCGTGAAGCCGCAGGTCGACGGCCGGCTGCTCAGCGTCAATTACACCGAAGGCCAGCAGGTCGAAGAAGGTTTCGTGCTGGCGAAGATCGATCCCGTCACCTATCAGGCCGCCTACGACCAGGCGGTGGCGAAGAAGGCGCAGGACGAGGCCACGCTCGCCAACGCGCGCATCGACCTCGCCCGCTACGCCAAGCTGATGACGACCAACGCGGTCGCGCAGCAGCAGTACGACTCGCAGAAGGCGACGGTGGCGCAGCTCGAGGCGCTGGTGCGGCTCGATCAGGCGCAGATCGACAACGCCAAGGCGTTTCTCGACTACACCACCATCGTTGCGCCGGTCCCCGGTCGCACCGGCATCCGCCTGGTCGACCAGGGCAACATCGTGCGCGCGTCCGACTCGACCGGCATTGTCGTCATCACCCAGCTTCAGCCGATCTCGCTGCTCTTCACCCTGCCGCAGCAGCAGCTCGGCGAGGTCAACAAGGCCTTCGCCCAGCGGACGCTGCAGGTCGATGCGTTCGCGCCCGACAACAAGACGGTGATCGAGACCGGTGTGCTCAAGGTGGTCGACAACCAGGTCGACCAGACGACCGGCACCATCAAGCTCAAGGCCGAGTTTCCCAACCGCGATTTCCAGCTCTGGCCCGGCGGCTTCGTCAACGTCCGCCTCCTGATCAACACGCTGCAGGACGTGGTGGTGGCGCCGACCGCCGCGGTCCAGCGCGGGCCGCGCGGCACCTTCGTCTATGTGGTGCAGGACGACAACAAGGTCGCGATCCGGCCGGTGACGCTGGCGCAGCAGGACGAAACCCAGGCGGTGATCGGCAAGGGTCTCGAGGTGGGCGAGCGCGTGGTGACCACGGGCTTTGCCCGGCTCACCGCCGGCGCGGATGTGACGGTGACCAATGCCGGGGAGGCGCCGCCCGCGGGTGCCGAGCCGGAAGCGGCGCAGTCCGACCGGCGGCGCGGCCGCGGCAACCGGCGTGAGCAGCGCTCCGAGGCGAGCCCGCCCAATCCGGCCGCAACAGGCCGGCCGCAATGAGCCAGCCGCGATGAGCGTCTCGACGCCGTTCATCCAAAGGCCGATTGCGACCTCGCTTCTCGCGCTTGCCACCATGCTCGGCGGCTGGCTCGGCTACTGGTCGCTGCCGGTGTCGTCGCTGCCGCAGGTCGATTTCCCGACCATTCAGGTCTCCACCCAGCTTCCCGGCGCGAGCCCCGACACCATCGCCTCGCTGGTCACCGCGCCGCTGGAGCGGCAGTTCGGGCAGATCCCGTCGCTCGCGCTGATGACCTCGCAGAGCTCGTTCGGCATCAGCCAGGTGACGCTGCAGTTCGATCTCGGCCGCGACATCGACGGCGCGGCGCAGGACGTGCAGGCCGCGATCAATTCCGCGGGCTCGACCTTGCCGAGGGGCCTGCCTTATCCGCCGACCTACTCCAAGGTGAACCCGGCGAGCGCGCCGATCATCACGCTGGCGCTGACCTCCGACACGGCCACTCTCCGTGAGATGAGCGATCTGGCCGACTCGCTGATGGCGAGCAGGCTTGCCGAAGTGGGCGGCGTCGGCCGCGTCTCGATCCAGGGCGGCATCCGGCCCGCGGTGCGGATCCAGGCCGACCTGTCGCGGCTTGCCGCCTACGGCATCGGCCTCGAGGACGTCCGGCAGGCGGTGGTGGGCGCCAACGTCTCCGGCCCCAAGGGCTCGCTCGACGGCACGCACCAGTCCTACACCATCGCCGCCAACGACCAGCTCCTCGGCGTCGATTCGTACAAGTCGCTGGTGATCGCCTACCGCAGTGGCTCGCCGGTGCTGCTGACCGACGTGGCGCAGATCATCAACGGCCTGGAAAACGACAAGGTCGGCGCCTGGTATCAGGGCCGGCCCGCGGTGGTCATCGACGTCCAGCGCCAGCCCGGCGCCAACGTCATCGACACCGTCGAGCGGGTGAAGCGCGAGCTGCCGCGCCTGCAGCGCGCGATGCCGGCCGGCGTCACGCTCACCATCGTCAGCGATCGCACCGACGTGATTCGCGCCTCGATCCACGACGTGCAGTTCACCCTGGTCCTCAGCGTCGTTCTGGTCGTGCTGGTGGTGCTGCTGTTTCTGCGCACCGTTCGCGCCACCATCATCGCCGGCGCGGCGCTGCCGCTGTCCTTGATCGCCACCTTCGGGGTGATGTGGTTCTGCGACTTTTCTCTCGATAACCTCTCATTGATGGCGCTGACCATCGGCACCGGCTTCGTCGTCGACGACGCCATCGTCATGATCGAGAACATCGTCCGCCACATCGAGGACGGCGAATCGCCGTTCGATGCGGCGTTGCGCGGCGCGCGCGAGATCGGCTTCACGGTGATCTCGCTGACGCTGTCGCTGATCGCGGTGTTCATTCCGCTGCTGTTCATGACCGGCCTGGTCGGCCGCATGTTCCGCGAGTTCGCGCTGACGCTGACCATCGCCGTGATCGTTTCGGCGATCGTGTCGCTGACGCTGACGCCGATGATGTGCAGCCGCATCCTGCGCCACGAGGCGGCGCGGCGCGCGCTGGCGAGCGAAGCGAGCGGCCAGCGCGCGCACTTTGGAAGGGCCGTG
This sequence comes from Xanthobacteraceae bacterium, assembly GCA_019746135.1. Lineage (GTDB taxonomy): Bacteria > Pseudomonadota > Alphaproteobacteria > Rhizobiales > Xanthobacteraceae > Z2-YC6860. Next base: position 19,666 of record JAIESI010000053.1, on the reverse strand, counting down.
AGCGCGGTCGGCGCATTCTTCAACCGCGCGACCGACCGCACGGTCGAGTTCTACCACCGCAGCCTCGAATGGGTGCTGCGCCATCAACCCGCGACGCTGTTGGTCACCTTCCTGACGCTGATCGCCACGGTCTGGCTCTATCTCATCGTCCCCAAGGGCTTCCTGCCGTCGCAGGACACCGGCCTGATCTCCGCCGTGTCGGAGGCCGGCACCGAGGTGTCGTTCGCCCAGATGCAGCGGCTGCAGGCCCAGGTCGAGGAGGCGATCCGCAAGGACCCGGACGTGACCGGCGTGGTCTCGGTGCTCGGCGTCAGCCGTATGAACCCGACGCCGAACGCCGGCCGCATCGCCATCACGCTGCGGCCGCGCGACGACCGCGTCGCCACCGCGGACCAGATCGTCACGCGGCTGAAGCAGGCGGTGGCGCCCATCCCCGGCATCACCGTCTGGTTCCAGCCGGTGCAGGACATCCAGATCAGCACCCGGGCGAGCCGCGCGCTCTATCAGTACACGCTGGTCGGCGCCGACGCCGGCGACGTGGTCGAATGGGCCGACCGGCTCGCGGCGCGGATGCGGCGCGACAACCGCTTCGAAGACGTGGCGTCCGAGGCCCAGGAGGGCGGGCTGCGCATGCAGGTCGACGTCAACCGCGAGATGGCGGGGCGGCTCGGCGTGTCGATGCAGTCGGTGAACGACACGCTGCAGGACGCCTTCGGCCAGCGGCAGATCTCCACCATCTACACCCAGTCGAACCAGTATCGCGTCATCCTCGAGGCGCAGCCGCGCTATCAGCGCGATCCGAGCGCGCTGTCGAAGCTCTACGTCACCGGCGCCAGCACCAGCACCGGCACGGTCGCGACCGTCGGCAACACCGCGCAGGGCTCGATCAACACCAACACCTCGGCCACGCCCAACACCGTCACCGGCTCGAGCCAGGTGCCGCTCTCGACCTTCGCCCGCTTCGAGCACACCTCCGCGCCGCTTGCGATCGCGCACCAGGAGCAGTTCCCCTCGGTCACCATCAGCTTCAACCTGCCGCCGGGCGCGGCGCTGAGCGACGCGGTCACCGCGATCGCCGAGGCCAAGCGCGACATCAACATGCCGGGCTCGGTGCTCGGCAGCTATTCCGGCGACTCCGCCGAGTTCGCCAAGTCGCTGGCCGGCCAGCCGTGGCTCATCCTCGCCGCCGCGATCACGATCTACATCGTGCTCGGCGTGCTCTATGAGAGCTTCATCCATCCGCTGACCATCCTGTCGACGCTGCCGTCGGCCGGCGTCGGCGCGCTGCTGGCGCTGATGCTGTTCGGCTATGATCTCTCGGTGATCGCGCTGATCGGCATCGTGCTCTTGATGGGTATCGTCAAGAAGAACGCGATCATGATGATCGACTTCGCGCTCGACGCCGAGCGCGAGCAGGGCCTGTCGCCGCGCGAATCCATCGTCCAGGCGTCGCTGCTGCGCTTCCGGCCGATCATGATGACGACGCTCGCGGCGCTGTTCGGCGCGGTTCCATTGGCGGTCGAGAGCGGCACCGGCTCCGAGCTGCGCAATCCGCTCGGCATCACCATCATCGGCGGTCTGCTGCTGAGCCAGCTTCTGACGCTGTACACCACGCCGGTGATCTATCTCTACATGGAGCGGCTGAAGCAGCGCTTTACCGGTTCACCGACCCGGCCTGCGGGCAGAGACGCGCCGCAGCCCGCCGCGGAGTAGGTCATGTTCTGTGTTGCGACCCGGGCGGTGCGCTCCCTCCCCCTGAAAGGGGGAGGGTTGGGGTGGGGGTCAGGACGTGCGTGGGGGGCAGGGCGTGCGTGGGAGTCCGGACAGGCGCCGAATACGCCAACGCGGACGAGACGGCGCTGCCGCCGAGCTCAGTTCACCGATCTTCGCGGCGATGACCTCCAGCACCCCATTGAGATTTTCAGTGATATCGGAATTCCAGAAGCGCAGGACCGTTACGTCGTTTTGCCTCAACCATTCATCGCGCTCTCGGTCGCGCGTTGCAGCCGCAGCGTGTTGGCCTCCGTCGAGTTCGACGGCCAGCGCCAGTGCGGGGCAATAGAAATCAAGAACGTAGCGGCCGGCAGGATGCTGACGGCGAAACTGCGCGTCGCAGATCTGACCGTTTCTCAACCGCTGCCACAGCCGCCTTTCAACGTCGGTCCCATCGCGCCGCAGTTTGCGGGCAAATTTTGTCTTCCCGGGCGTGCGGTTGAAGCGGGACACGTTGCGATCCTCGACACGACTTGCCATAGCACGTCGACCCGCAGACCCCCACCCCAACCCTCCCCCTTTCAGGGGGAGGGAGCTCACCGCCCGCGTTGCAACACATGCGATAACCGTCCGCTTTCAGGAGGAGCTCGCCCATGAGCTTCTCCGAGTTGTTCATCCGCCGCCCGATCGGCACCGCGCTGCTCGCCATCGGCCTGTTCCTCACCGGCGTCGTGGCCTACGGCTTCCTGCCCGTCGCCAGCATGCCGTCGATCGAGTTTCCGACCATCCGCGTGTCGGCGAGCCGGCCCGGGGCCGATCCGGCGGTGATGGCCGCGACCATGGCGGCGCCGCTCGAGCGCCGGCTCGGCGAGATCCCCGGCGTCACCGAGATCACCTCGCGGAGCTCGCTCGGCAGCAGCAGCATCACCATCCAGTTCGATCTCAACCGCAGCATCGACGGCGCGGCGCGCGACGTGCAGGCCGCGCTGAACGCCGCCGCGACCGATCTGCCCGGCGATCTGCCGACCTTGCCGGCCATGCGCAAGGTCAATCCGTCGGCCTCGCCGGTCATGATTCTCGCGCTGACCTCGCCGACGCTGCAGCCGAGCACGCTCTACGACGTCGCCGATACGCTGATCGCCCAGCGCATCGCCCAGATCGACGGCGTGGCCGAGGTCACCGTCAACGGCGCCGAGCAGCCGGCCATGCGGATCCGCGTCAATCCGGTGGCGATCGCCTTGATGGGCGTCAGCGCCGAGGACGTGCGCGCCGCCATCTCCAACGCCAATTCGATGACGGCGCTCGGCACCTTCGAGGGTCCCGATCTGGCGCACACCATCGGCACCAACGACCAGATCCGCGCCGTCCGCGACTATCAGAACGTCGTGGTGAAGGCCGCCAACGGCACCGTGGTGCGGATCGGCGACATCGCGACGGTGGAGCAGGGGGTCCGCAACAACCGCTCTGCGGCGTGGTTCAACGCCGCGCCTTCGGTGCTCCTCGTCATCACCAAGGCGGCCGACGCCAACGTCATCGATACGGTCGACCGCGTCCGCGAGATGCTGCCGGAGCTGAAGCGCTGGATCCCGGCCGATATCGACATTTCGATCCTGTCCGACCGCACCACCACGATCCGCGCCAGCGTGCTCGACATGCAGTTCACGCTCGCCGCCACCATCGCGCTGGTGATGATGGTGGTGTTCCTGTTCCTGCGCAGGCTTGCCGCGACCGTCGCCGCGGGCGTCACCGTGCCGCTGGCGCTTGCCGGCACCTGCGCGCTGATGTGGGTCGCGGGCTTCTCCATCAACAACATCTCGCTGATGGCGCTCGCGGTGTCGGTCGGCTTCGTGGTCGACGACGCCATCGTCGTGATCGAGAACGTGTTCCGGAACCTGGAAAAGGGCATGTCGCCGATGCGCGCGGCGATCGAGGGCGCGCGGCAGATCAGCTTCACCGTGCTCTCGATCAGCCTGTCGCTCGTGGCGGCGTTCATGCCGCTGCTGTTCATCGGCGGGCTGGTCGGCCGGCTGTTCAGCGAATTTTCGCTGACCATGGCCTTCGCGATCGGGGTGTCCACGGTGGTGTCGCTGACGCTGACGCCGATGGTCTGCGCCCATTTCGTCAAGGCGCCGCCGAGCCCGAATGCGACCTGGTTCGACCGCGGCGTCGAGCGGGCGCTCAACCGCTCGGTCGCGTTCTATGCCTCGACCCTCGACGTCGTGCTGCGCCACCGCTGGCTCACGCTGCTGGTGTTCATGCTGACCATCGCGTTGACCTGCGTGCTCTATGTGAAGACGCCGAAGGGCTTTTTCCCGCAGGACGACACCGGGCTGATTTTCGGCGGCACCCGCGCCGCGCCCGACATCTCGTTCGAGGCGATGAAGGATCTGCAGCAGCGCGCCACCCAGATCGTGCTGTCCGATCCCGCGGTGGCCTATGTCGGCTCGTCGGTCGGCGCCTCGAGCTGGAACGCCTCGGTCAACAACGGCCAGCTGTTCATTTCGCTCAAACCCCCGCGCGAGCGCGGCAATGTCTCGTCGCAGCAGGTGATCAACCGGCTGCGGCCGAAGCTGCTCGATGTCGGCGGCATGCGGGTGTTCATGTTCGCGGCGCAGGATGTTCGTTCCGGCGGTCGGCAGTCGAGCTCGTCCTACCAGTACACGCTGTGGAGCGCCGACTACGACGAGCTGTTGCGCCAGGTGCCGCGGGTGGTCGACAAGGTGCAGACGCTGCCGGAGCTGGTCGACGTCACCACCGACCGCGAGCAGAACGGCCTGCAGGCCAATGTGGTGATCGACCGCCTCGCGGCCTCGCGGCTCGGCGTGCGCATCCAGGACATCAACAACGCGCTCAACAACGCGTTTGCGCAGCGGCAGGTGTCGACGATCTACGGCACGCGCAACCAGTACCGGGTGATCCTCGAGGTCGATCCGGCGTTCGCCCGCGATCCCTCCGACCTGACGCAGGTCTATGTCGACAGCGCGAGCAACGCGCAGGTGCCGCTGTCGGCAGTCGCCAGGATCGAGAAGGCCATGGCGCCGCTGGTGATCAACCACCAGGGCCAGTTCCCGGCGGTGACCATCACCTTCAACCTCGCGCCCAATGTGACGCTGGAGGCGGCGTCGGCGGCGATCGACCGGGCGGTGGCCACCCTGCACATGCCGGACACGGTGCGCACCGAATTTGCCGGCGACGCCAAGGCCTACCGCCGTGCGGCCGGCGCGCAGCCGCTGGTGATTCTTGCGGCGCTCCTGACCATCTACATCATCCTCGGCGTGCTCTACGAAAGCCTCGCCCATCCGCTGACCATCATCTCGACCTTGCCGTCGGCCGGGCTCGGCGCGCTGCTCGCCCTGCAGATCTTCCGCGCCGAGCTCACGGTGATCGCCTTCATCGGCATCATCCTCTTGATCGGGCTCGTCAAGAAGAACGGCATCATGATGGTGGACTTCGCGCTCGCCGCCGAGCGGCAGGAGGGGCTCTCGCCGGCGCAGGCGATCCGCGAGGCGTGCCTTGCGCGCTTCCGGCCGATCATGATGACGACGATGGCCGCCATGCTCGGCGCGGTGCCGCTGATCGTCGCGACCGGCCCCGGCTCCGAGCTGCGCCGGCCGCTCGGCATGACCATCGTCGGCGGCCTGATCGTGTCGCAGGTGCTGACGCTCTACACCACACCGGTGATCTATCTGCTGCTCGACCGGCTGCACCACCGGCTCGGCGGCGGCCGCGCGGTGCAGACGTTGCGCGAGACGCTGCGGTTGGGTCGGCCGGCGCCGGGGTGATTGGCCGCGGTCGAGCAAATGCCGCCCCGGTTTCCCGACGGAACGATTCTGGAAACGGGAGAGGAGCGGCGGCTGGGTGGTTTGCGCATCCGCGCCTTGTACGAAAGCAGCGATGACCCGCTGATCAGGAAGTGAACGCTACCGTCGCGGCAAGCGCTCAGCCCAGGATCGTCTGCCGGCTTTCTTCGGCGTCGTAGATGGAAACCTGAACGAGCGGGTGAGCTTTCTTGATTTTCTGACCGGCCTTCTCGGCTTCGCTCAACGTGTCGAAGGCTGTCTTGGTCTGCCGGTCGACTTGCAGTCTGAAGCGTGCCAGCGCGGCGCGGGCTTGACTGGCCGGCGGCAAGACGGCATCGGAATTCTCTTTGCTGGGCGTGTTTTTGGGCATGCTGATCGTGGCCATGACGGACACTCCTGTTGATTGGATTTCGTTTCGCGAACGCCGCTCGTTGCAACATCTCCGCGCTCGGATATCGGCTGCGCGAAGCATTCCGCCGGGACGGGAGGCTGTCGGATCAGTGGCCGCCGCTTCGGCGCAGCGGCCGCATCGGCTCATAGGCTCCTTCCGCGCTCATCGGCTCGCTGAGATCGCACTCGAGCACGTTGCGTTCGAAGCCCTCGAAATCACTCTTGATGCGGTACACGCGATCGATCGCGCGGAATTCTTCCGGCATTTGCCGCACGACCTTGAAGAGGCCGGTCTTCCCGCCAGCGGGCTTGTATTCGACCGCCTGCCCGACGGCAAACTTGAATGACATTGTCCGGCCTTTCTGTGCCGCTCGACTCCAACGAACATGGGAATCATAGGGCTTGCGAGCGTCGCTTTGGCTCGGAAGTTGGCTTCGGTGCAAGCGGAGAGTTCGAACGAACTCCCTAACCGCGACACTGGCCTCATAGCACATTCGCATTGGCCGCACCGGCTTTATTGGCAAGAAGTGGTTCGCCCGAATCACGGAACATGCTAAAATCGACGCCATTGGGGAGATCGTGGTGCTGAAACAGCAGAAAACCAAGCACGAGCTGGAAGTGCTGATTCGCGATAAGGCTCAGAAGACGATGGAACTCGACGAGGTCTCCGTATTCGGCGTCGGGAGCCAATGGCGGGCCACGTTCACCGCCAAGCCCCATCTCATGATGCCCTATGGGGCGCTGTTCCGGACCATCGTGATGGAAATGCGCGGCCTCTACGAGCTGAATCGCGTGGCGTAGCGCCGGGCTATGCTTTGTCGCGGCCGGCCTGGCAGATCGGCCGGCGTCCCTTGCCGCGAATGAACGACACGATCTGCGCCACGGACTCATCGGCGCCGTATCTCGCTTCGGCGGCATCAAGGCGCTGCGCCATCGTCTCATTGCCGAGAAACAACAGCCGGTATGTCGCGCGGACCGCGCGGATGGTCTCGGCCGAAAATTTTCTCCGCCGCATGCCGACGGCGTTGATTCCGCTCAACCGCGCAAACGAGCCGGCGGCGAGGCCGAACGGGATGATGTCCTCGCGGACGCCGGACGCGCCGCCGACCATCGCATGTGAGCCGATCCGCGTATATTGGTGCACGCCGGTCAACGCGCCGATGAAAACGTGATCGCCGACGACACAGTGGCCGCCCAGTCCCGCGCAGTTGGCCAACACCACATCGCTGCCGACGCGGCAGTCATGGCCGACGTGGCTGTTGGCCATGAACAGCCCGCGGTCCTTCACCTCGGTGACGCCGCCGCCATCCTCGGTGCCGGTGCTCATCGTCACGTACTGGCGAATGTCGCAATCCGTTCCAATGACCAGCCGCGTCGCGCCGCCTCGATAGCTCGCGGATTGCGGCCGCTCGCCGAGCGAAGCGAAGGCGCTGATGGTCGTCCGTGCACCGATCGTTGTTCGTCCGGTGACGTGAACATGTCCCACGAGATGGCAATCGTCGCCGATCACGACGTTGCCGCCAATCATGCAGTACGGCCCGATGGTCGCACCGCTTCCGATCATCGCGCCGGGCTCGATCTGGGCGCTGGCATGGATCGTTGCAGGCGTGGAGGAGAGACTTAGAGCCGGCATGATGCTCCTGAAATGTTCTGCGATGGGTCCGGCGATCAGACGCCGCAGATGTGAATCAGCCTGGTCTGCGGCCACGTCGCTCACGCCGCAGAGCATCAAACCTGGTCGTTAGCCGGGAAGAGCACTTTCCGAGTTCGTGAGCGCTTTCACCGTTGCGGTCTGCGTTGCTCGCCGAACGAACCGACGCTACGGGCTCGCCATGTGCAAGTCGAGCGAAATCGGGTGCGCTACATTGGCATTCGTTCAGCATGCCCAGTGACCTGGCCGGCGCGCGCCTTGCAACCGGCGGCTTAAAGGCCTCTGTGTAGCAATCGATTATCGGCCGGACATCTCGGCCGCCTTGCTCTGTCGCCGACAGGCAGCACGTTTCAGCCTCTTTCCACATCGACGAACCGGGAAAACGGCCACGACACTCGTGTGCCGAAACCCAAATTCATGCCGACAGTGCTGCATGCCGACAGTGGCGCGCGCCGGTGGCGAAAGGACATTTCCATGATTTCGGGCACAGTGAAGTTCTACAACGATCAAAAAGGCTTCGGCTTCATCCAGCCGGACGACGGACAGAAGGATGGTTTCGTCCATGCCACGGCCCTCGAGCGCGCCGGCATTCTCGGGCTGCGCGAAGGCCAGAAGGTGAAATTCGATACACGAAACGATCCGCGCAGCGGCAAGCTGGCCGTCGACGCGATTGAGCTCGCGTAACGCGTTTGACCAGGGTAGGGCCGCCGCTTGCGAAGGCGGCGACCTTATCCCGCAACGGAGGACGCGCTCATGCGCCTGTTCATGTTCAAATCGGAGGGCTCCCGCGGGCTTCGTGCGCTAGAGCATGATCCCGAAAAGTGTGAAGCGGTTTTCGGAAAAGATCATGCTCAAACAACAAGCTAAAGCGGGATGACGATTCGAAGAAAAGTCATCCCGCTTGAGCCGGCGACCCAGGCGGCCAGCAGCCGCCGTCGCGGCACCGCCCGTGGACAGCCGTCGGCGTGGTTCGCGAGGACAAGCCGCCGCCGCACAGCATGAGCCGCGAGGTCGTCGAGAGGAGCATCACCGAGCAGGGGTTTCAGCTTTACAGGATCAAGAACGCCGGAATAAGTTGATGGCCGACCCGGGCGAAAGCAGATCGCAGCCCGCGCCGGCTATGACAGGCTGAAGCGCTTGCGAATATGTCGATCGACAGGATCGCCGCATGTCAGTCATTTTTCCAAATCAGAGCCGCAGCTACGATCCGGCCAGAAACGCAGTGCGGTTCTGGGGCTATGACAGCACGCTCGAAACGTCGTTCTTCATAGCCGCGGATGCGCTGCGGCGTCTTCAGCCAGGGGCCGGCCATGACGAGGCGGGCTTGTTGCGGGCGTTCGATGCAAATCGCGATCTGATCTGCACCACCGCTGCGCGACTCTACACCCGCGGCAGTCGGCCCTTCTATGAGCTGATTGCATCCGATTTCGTGCATCCAAGGCGCTAAGCGCAAATCCGGCGACGCTTTCGCCGGGGACAACCGCTCGACCTGATCACTCCGGCGAGGAGATACCTATGGGCAATGGTCTACCCACGAAGTCGGCGATCGGCGTTCGCCGATTCACGCACTTATTTGCGCGTATTACTGAAGAGAGCGACTGCTACGTTGTCCAGGTCCGGCTGCACAACGGTGTCACGGTGTCCCCCGATGCGGCTGCCTGGGGCGAAGAGATCGCAGAGACGATCGAAGCGGCATCAGAGATGATCGCGGATCTCGCGACGAGGTTTTCCATCCCTGAGGGTCGGATCACCCTGGAAGTCCGAATGGACAATATGGCCGAGAATACGATCCATTGAAGGATACAGGTGCACGCCTAACCTTCGACGGCGACGACAAGTCTCATGCCGATCGAATGGAGCACCAGTTCGTACGCGCGATCGACGATTTCATCCAGGGACGTTGTGTGAGCGAACATGGCCCTGGCTTGCGTCATCAGGTCCTCTCGGGCGGGAAGCTGAGGCAAATGAAATGCCGTCAGCACCTCGGCGGCCCGGTGGCGCGCCTCGGCGAGTGTTCGCTGCAAGGCAGACAGTTCCGCCCCATGCAGCGCCGAGGCAATCGAAAGTGCTATTTTTTCCGAACTGAAACTGTTCGCCAGTTGCTCGGCGGCCCGCTTGATGGTCCTTGATCCGGGACGGTGCTCGTTGCGCAGCACCTCCACCGGTGGTGACTTGAGGTCCCATACGATGCCGGCAAGGCTCAACCCTTTGAGCAGGTAATAGGTCGGGTCGATCTCCCACCAGCGGAACCCCTGCCGCACGCTGCTTTGATAGGCGTGGTGGTTGTTGTGCCAGCCTTCACCCATCGTCAACAGCGCCAGGAGCCAGTTGTTGCGCGATTCGTCGCCGGTCAGGTAGCGCTTGCGGCCGTGCACATGCGCGAGCGAGTTGATGCAGAACGTCGCGTGATAGACCAGCACGGTGCTCCAGAAGAATCCGACCACGAGTCCGGGCCATCCCGCGATCGCGACACACAGGGCCGCGACCGCGATGGGCGGAACGAGCTCGTACCGGTGCAGCCACATGAGTTCGGGATAACGGGCAAAATCTGCGATCTTCACCAGATCGGTTGCATCGTTCCGGCTGGAAAATACCCAGCCGACGTGGCTGTACAGGAAGCCGCGCTGCCCAGGCGAATGGACGTCCTGCTCGGTGTCCGAATGCAGGTGATGGTGACGGTGCTTGGCCGCCCACCACAAGACGCTCTTCTGCGCGCTCGATTGCGCGAGAAACGCGAGAATGAATTGAAACGTCCTGCTGGTCGCGTAAGAGCGATGCGCGAAGTAGCGGTGATAGCCGGCTCCGATGGCAAAGATCCGCAGCCAGTACAGCGCCACACAGAGGACGACCGCGGGCCAGCTGAACCCGGACCATAGGACGCCGAAGCAGGCCAGGTGAACCAGGACAAACGGCACGGCCGACGGATAGACGATGTCGCCGGTTTCGACGTTGCCGTCGGCCCCCCGGGTGTCAGTCATGTTTTCGCGCGCCTTTTGCTGCCGCCGGACGGCTTCGGCTCGGCTGCCGGAGGCAGCTCACTCTCACGCGACAAGCGCAATGCACGAAGCCGCTGCATGTTCACGAGAACAGCCGATTGGTTTTGCTCGTATTCCCGCCGCGCAAGCTTGCCGTCACGAAGCCGCTCTTCCCTGACGGCAGCGGCATCCGCCCGGTCCGCGGTAGCCTTGTTGGGTCTTGCCATGCGGGCTCCTGGATTTGCAAGAACCCCGCGGCTGGAGAACCAGACGCGGGGTCCAGAACCACAAGCCCTGCCAGTACATCCGTGGTCAAGGCGCTATGGCTATCGGCACCGTCGATCAGACGGCGCGCAGATTTGCAGCTGATGATTTGCCGGTCCTGCGATCGGCGATCACCTCATATGAAATCTGTTGGCCTTCGTTGAGCGTGCTCATGCCGGCCTGCTCGACCGCGCTGATGTGAACGAAGACATCCTTGCTGCCATCGCTTGGCTGAATGAAGCCGAAGCCCTTTTGGTTGTTGAACCACTTCACGGTTCCCGTTGACATGGGAGCCCTTCCTCTCTGCGTGCGCGTGTATAGAGGCCGCGCGAACGCGGCCGGGTTATGTCGAGATTAAGGATGAATGTCGTTAGACAGGCGCGCAGTTCGCGGCGAGGCCAATTCGTCCGGCCATAACTCGATTCGGGCAACATAGTGAAGATGCGGCCAAAGCACAAGCGCTGCGCGAAAGTCCTGCAATTCAAGCCTTGCAATTCAAGTCTCGCAATTCGAGCAGGATGTCCGAGCGGCTTTACCGCGGCATGAGGTGATCGACTCTCGCAGCCAAAAGGCGCAGTGTCCGGGCACCACCGGCAACGGCATGGTCCCAGGCGCCGATGGCTGAGAGACGCAACAGCGCTCCCGCCTGCACGGCAATTCGGAGCGCCTCGGTGCCGGCCTATCGCGCCTATCCTCTCTCTCGGCAAGGCGCGCGTCACGGCCCTCAGAATTGATTTCGTGGCGCAGACCGATGCCGAGGCGCTCGATCAGGCCAAGCTTCTCGCGCGCGGATACAAGGTCGAGGCGTGGCAAGGCGCGCGGCGCATCGGTTTCGTCCGCGGCTCGGAAGACATGCCGCGGCGTTGAGTTCGCCCTTGCGGTTCGTCTGGATCGGCATGCGCCGGGCAGTCCGCTTGGCGCTACAAGCGGACAGCTCCCATATGAGAACAACACGGTAGTTTGGAGTACGGTCATGGCAGGCTTTCTCCGGTTTGGGGAGCGCGCATGACGGCCGGAAAGAGCGCGGCCGAACTGGAGGCGATGATCACGGAGCGGCTGCGCGAGACCCCTGCATGCGCGGCGCTCGCTCGCGTCGTGGTCGTTCCGGAGGGAAGCGAAGGCGGCTGGGGCGTCCATGCCCAGCCGCGGATGGGCATGACCGTTTTGGACGAGTGCAGGCGCGCTATCGGCGCAATCGTGACGGATCTTCGCCGCGAGCATCACCTCGTCGATATCGAGCGATAGGCCGGATGCTGTCCGCCGCCGATGCCGCGCGGCGTCAAACTCTGTTAAGTGGCGTGAAACTCTGTTAACAGGGAAACATGGCGAACAAGGCAAAGCGCCGGGGGGATGCGCGCTCGCTGCGGCCGGCCACACGCGTCGGCCTGCGCTGCCATCAGCCATTTTTGTCTGCCGTGGATGCCTGGCGTGGGCGACAGGACGACAAGCCAGCGCGCCCGGCAGCGATCGTGCGGCTCGTAGAGCTCGGCCTGTTGGTTTCCGGCCCGCGTGGCCGCCCCAGTGAACGCTCGGCCTCCGTGGCCTCGGCAATGGCGGGGGAGGAAATCGATCGCCTGTCCGATCGATCGGCAACGGCGGCAATACGGGCCAAGCGAAAACGACGTTTGATCGGCGGGCCGGGAGAGTTCCGCGCTTTTCGCAAGGATCGCCCCAACAAATCAAAAAAATAATCCGCTTCGAACTCGGTAAGGTGCGCGCGATTTGCATGCCGCCGAGAGGGGCCAAGAGCCACGGTCGTTTGGCTCTGGGCGAGAAAAAATTCGGGAGCGTCACCATGAAGATGGTCGCGGAATATCTGGAAAAGGCGCTCAGCTTCGAGCAGTTGGCGCAAAAAGAAGCCGACCTGAAGCTGAAGACAAATCTGCTGAACCAGGCCGCCGCCTATCGAAAGCTGGCGTCAGAGCGCGCGTTGCAAGGCAAGCTGCTTCCCGTACAGCGATCCCGATCATAGTCTTGACGCTGAGATTGACATACGCCCCGAGGCGACCGAGCGAGAGGCCGGACAATATTGAGTGCTTCGCTGTTGAGCGAAATGCTGAGAGGACAACCATCCGAGGGGAAGCATGAAGCACTCTGTCCGTTCCACTGTGCCTGGCGTGTCGCTGACCCCCTCTATGCTTGCGACGCTGATGCAGCACGCTCAAACGCCGAGGAGAACAAAGGCGGGCATTCGGGAGCTGCGAACCCTCCAGGCGCTCAGGCAGCGCGGCTTGATCTATTTCAATCGATTTACGCGGCCCACGCACACCAGCACGACGGTGCGCGGTCGTCAGATCATCGCGGCAATACAGCAGATCGTCGTATGAATTTTATGGCCTGCGGTTCGCCGAGAGGCCGATCACGTCGCGCGTAACCTCGATTGAGCAGCCTGCGAAGGTGAACCGCCGACCGTGCTGCTCGACCGGCTGCATTACAAGCTCGGCGGCAGCCGCGCGGTGCAGACGCTGCGATTGGGCCGGCCGGCGACGGGCTGATCGTAGCCAGGATGACCTTCCGGACAGCGCGAGCGCACGCGCCGGGTTGGTGAGCTGCTGCGCCGAGCTGCGCGGGCAAAGCCCTGCAAGGCTCGCCGCGGGCCTCATCAACCGCCGCCCTGCGCACCCGAGGGGGCATGTGGGGCAGCGCAGGGCAGCCGGGTTGTTTGAGAGGAACAACGGCGAGAACAATAATCGGCAATGAGGCAAGACTCTGTCGGGCTCGCAACGCAGGGCAAGTGACGGCAACATCCGGCATAAAAACGCCGCGACATTTAAGCGCGACGACTTCGACGCGACCAGAGGCCCGCGGTGCGCACCCGATTGGGAGGGGCGTGGCTCTCGTCTCCGATCGTGCAGTGCAACAAGCCTCGCTCGGTCGCCTCGGTTTATTTGCCGCACCACGCATCTTTTACAGTTGATGTTGGTTGTTTGTTGGGTTCGTCAGGGGCGACCTGAGGAGGAACAACACGATGATTCGCCTCGCTCTGTTGGTTGCCGCTGCCGCGACGGCCGCGGTGACGATGGTTTCGACCGCTGAAGCTCGCGACGGCTGCGGGCGCGGCGCGTATTTCAATGGCCATCGCTGCGTGTCATTGCAGGGATACTACGGCAGGTACCGTGATCCCGGCTCGTACTATGCGCCCAACTTCGGTGGCGATGTGGTCCGTCCCACCAGAGGCCGGAACGGCGCGATCTCCTGCAGCAATCCCAACTACACATGGCAGGATGGCGCGTGTAAGCCGTACCGTGGAGGCTAATGCCAACGTCGCGCGCGGCACGGCGATGAAGGCGCGCCGGCGGCACGTGTAAACACGGCCTCGATGTTGGGCTCTCGGCCATTGAAGCGGCGGAAGCAGCGCCGGACTCCGGCGCTGCGCGCTTGACCCATTCAAGCCGCGCCGCGCGCCTTCTTCAAAATCACAACTGATCTCGTGGAGCGCGGGCTTTGCAGACGCGGGCTTGGCAATTGTCGCATGGATCGCAGCGCCGCCTGATTTGGCTTGGTGCTGCACTCGCCATCGCGGCTTACTTTCCACGGTTCGAGCGCGGCGCCGGATCGGCGGTTTTTTCCGCCGCCGCCGACTGCATGTTGCAAGGCCGGACGCCGCGGCTCTGCGACGGCGTGATCTACGTCTACCCGCCATTCTTTGCCCTGCTGTGGACCCCGCTGGCGCAGCTGCCGGCGCAGCTGAAGGTGGTCATCTGGTATCTTGTCGTCATTGGCACCGCCGCTGCATCGCTGCGTCTGTGCGAGGCGTTGATGCGGCGCTCGTTTCCGGGCGAGTGGAGCGAAGGCGAGTTGACCGCCTTCCGGATCCTGGCGTTCGTGCTCAGCCTCAAGTTCGTTCTCTCGGTGCTGGCCAACCAGGCCTACGACAGCGTTGCCGCCGCCTTCATTTTCCTCGGCCTTCTCGGACTCATGAGTGGATGTTCGCGGCTCGGAGCCGCAAGCCTTGCCACCGCGGCGGCCCTCAAGGTCACGCCGGTGATCTTTCTTCCTTATCTTCTGTTCAAACGCCGGTTTGCCGCCGCCGGTGTTTTCACGGCGGTCCTCGTTGTTCTTTCGTTGCTGCCGGACATCCTGCTGCCGCCGGAGACGGAGTGGCACATCACGGTTTGGCTTCGCGAGGTTGTGCTCGCGCCGATGAACTTGCAGCCGGGCTTCTGGACGAGCGACAGCCCGATGAACCAGAGCTTCCACGCCGCAATCGTGCGCCTTTTCACCGGGGTGCATGAGCAACAGCCGCCGGAGGTCGTCCTTTCCATTGTGCAGTCCAGGCCTTTTGCAACCGCGCTCGCCGGCGTCATGGGCATGTTTATTCTCTTCGTCGGCGGCGTGATGCTCAAATCGCAGCGGCATGACCGCCTGATCGCCGTCGACGGCGCCTTGCTTGTCGTCAGCGCGCTTCTGCTGTCGCCGGTCAGCAGCACGTCGCATTTCATCGGGCTGGCCCTGCCTTATTCGCTGCTGGTCGCGGCCCTGATCAGGGATCCATCGCGGCGCGGCTTTTACGCGGCGTTTCTGTTGCTGAGTTTTGTGATGACCACCGCGACGTCGAATGACTTGGTGGGCCGAAGCTTCAGCGGATGGGCGGTTTGGAGCAGCCTGCCGGTCTGGGGCACGCTCGTGCTCGTCGTCCCGCTCGCGGTCTTGATCTGGTCGTCGCGCGGGTTGTGGCAGGAAAGCGTTGCGAAGTCGCGGCCCGCCGGCGATCGGCCAAGACTGGCACCGTTCGGCACCGCCGGCCTGACCGCGGCCGCCTCGGCCAACGGCCTCCTTCGCTTCAGGCGCCGCTTGTAGGCCGAGATCGATCCGGCCAGCGGATGATGCTGCTGAATGCCGGAAGCAGCCGGATGCGCCGCAGCAGCACAGGATCGCTATTCGATCACCCGATCCGCGCGAGCCAGCAGCGCCGGTGGCAATGCGAGGTCAAGTGCCTTGACGGTTTTCAGGTTGATCAGGAGCTCGAACTTGGTCGGCTGATAAATCGGGATGTCGCCCGGTTTGGCTCCTTTGAGAATTTGGTGCACATCTTCGGCCATGCGCCTGAGCAGTTCGGCGAGATCGACGGCATAGCCCATCAGCGCACCGGCCTCGACGTGATCGCGGTACGGACACATCGTCGGCAAGCGCTTCTTGACGGAGAGTTCGGCGATCAGCTGGCGGTTGGCGTAAAGGTCGCCTTCGCCGCTGACCAGCAGGGCGTCCGGCCGCTGCTGCTCCAGCGCCGCGAACACGCGCTCGATCTCCGAGCGAGTTCCGTTCTCCGGAAGCGTAAAGGTCAGCGAAATGCCCAGGCGAGCGGCGGCGTCTCGTAACACTTGCCCGGACATACCCTCCCACCCGCCACGCATCCCCAGAAAGGCCGCCTTGGCTGTCGAAGGGATGGCTTCTTTCAGGATCTCGAGGCGCTTTCCCCAGACCTCGACGCCGGCATCCAGGGTGATGCCGGTGAGATTGCCGCCGGGCCGGCCCAGGCTGGTGACCAGCCCTGCGTGCAGCGGATCGAGCATGAACGCAACAACCGGTATGGTGCTGGTCGTTGCCTTGAAGGCGGTCACGACGGGATTGGTGCCGGTGACGATGACATCCGGGTTGCGAGCCACGATCTCCCGGGCAATAGCAGCGTAACGCTCGTGATGCCCCTCGGCGGAATAGCGTTCGATGATCAGATTATCTCCCTCGACGTAGCCCAGGCGGCGAAGCTCGCCGAAAAACGCGCGCCATGCGCTGCCCCCGCCCGTTTCGGTGAGCAGGGTTGTCGGGATGGCTGGATGAAAAATCGCGATTCTTTGCGCTTTGGGTTGCTGTGCGCGCACCGCCGGCGGCCAACTCGCGGCCGCGCCGCTGAGCACACCGAGAAACTCTCGCCGTCTCATGCCAGCCTCCTCGGCCGGAGGACAGCGCATGGTAGCGTTTCGGATCGTCGGTGCGGAAGGGCTGAAAGCCATCGGGCCCGACAATGTTTTGCTGTCGGCTTGTCCCCCGATGGCGACCGCAGAGCCTCAGCCGCCTCGTCCTCGTGTATGCCTTCGCTCTGCCTTCGCGTGCGATCGAACAGCGGACGCGATCCCTGCCGGCGAGAGGGCCGGGGTAGGGGTCCCTCTGGGCACGCGATCGACCCTGCGGTTCACGCGCGTCCACGCGGCGGGCTCGATCAAGCACCTCCAACCTGCGTTGCGCCGCCATAGCAACGTCCCCACGAAAGTGCGGACCCGGCGCCACGATTCAGGCCTGGCATTTGGCCCTGGGCTCCCGCTTGCGCGGGAACGAACCGGTGGCTGCATCGACTCGACTCAACCTCATCGCGCTTTAGCCGGCATTCAGTACGATGTTGAACACCGCCAATTTCGACTCCGGCTCCATCTCCGGTGTTGGCTGCAACAGTTTGGCGACAAGCAAATCCTTTTGCTCCAATGCGGTCTGAAAAAACCGATCCGGTTCGAGGTAAGGGTCACCTTCAAAATACATCTGGGTCACAAGTCTGTCCTGCCGACCTGAAACCTGGAAGTGAATGTGTGCTGGCCGCATCCTGTTGGGCCCTGCAGGATAAGCGGCGGGCTTGATCGTCTTGAATCGATAACGGCCGTCGTTGTCAGTCGTCAGAAGCGCCGATCCTTCAAAGTTCGGATCGAGCGGCGCGGTATTGTGATCGCTCGGGTGCGCATAGCGTCCGTACGTGTTGGCCTGCCAGATTTCGACCTTCGCGTTGCGAACCGGCTCTCCCTTCAGATTGAGCACCTGCCCCATGACATTGAGGACGAGGCCCGCCGCGCGCCCCGGTCGGCCGGGGACCTTTGTCAGATCGGCATTTTGGTCAAGCGTTCTCATCGGATAAAAAGGACCCAGTATCTGCTCTGGCGTGCGCCGCCAGGCCGTTTGCGCAGCCGCAAGCCTGGTCGAGGCGGCGCTCGCGACGCCGAGCACCGCGGACATTTTCAGGATTTCACGACGGCTAAGGTCGCCTATCGAATAAGTCGCCATTGGCTGTCACTCCTCGATGTCCGATCGACTTGCCATGGCGCTCGGCCATCGCCACGTGTTCTCGCCCTTTGTGTTCTATCACCGCATTCCGACACCATGGCCGCGACCCGGAGCCCCTTCCGGCCGCGCGACGGGTTGAGCCGAACCGCCGCCGCGCGCTTCCGGCTACGGCGCGCTTCGGGTGCGCGCCGATTTGCGCCCGCGCGCGGGTATCGCCTTGCCGCGGATCGGCGCCCAATCGAGCGCCGCCACCTCCTGCTTGATCCAGTCGCGAAACGCCCGCACCTGCGGCACCGCGCTGCGGTGCCGGGGACAGACGACATGGTAGGCGCGGCCTGACGCGATCGGCTGCGCGACCGGGATGATCAGCCGCCCGGTGCGCAGGTCGTCATAGGCCAGGAGATCATGGGCCAGCAGCACGCCGGCGCCTTCGCCGGCCGCATCGAGCGCGTGGTCGGAGCTGTTGAAGCGCAGCCCGCGGCCGATCTCGACGGAAGGCAGGCCCGCGGCGCTGAACCAGTCGGACCATGTCGGGATCCTGGCGCGGCCCACAAGCGAGTCGTCGTGAATGAGCGGCATGCGGGCCAGCGCTCCCGCCGTGCGCGGCCGGCCATGCTGCTCGTGAAGCCGCGGACTGCATACCGGCACCAGCGACAACTCCACCAGCCGCTCGATGAGCAGGCTTGCGTCGTCGTCCGGCCGGGCGGCGAGGTGGCGGACCGCGACGTCGACGCCGTCGGTGGTGAAATTGGCATTGGTCAGCGAGGAGGAGATGCGGACCTCGATCTCCGGATGGGCGTTGGCAAAGCGGTAGAGCCGCGCCGCCAGCCACTTCGAGGTCAGGCCGGGCGGCGTTGAGACCACCAGCACGCGCTCGTTGGCCGCATGCCGGAGGCTCGCGACCGCCTCCTGGATTTGCAGAAAGCCGTTCTGCAGGCCGGGATAGAGCAGCTTGGCCGCCGGCGTCAGCGCGATGGCACGCACGCGCCGCTCGAACAGTTCGATCCCCAGGTGCGCCTCCAGCGCGCGGATCTGATGGCTGACCGCGCCCGGACTGACGTTCAACTCCTGCGCCGCCCTGGCCAGGCTCACATGCCGGGCGGCGGCCTCGAAGGCCCGCAGCGCATTGAGCGGCGGCATCTTATACATGAGGAATTCTCACTTAACGGAGGAAATCATATCGTTTGTGGGCCCCGAAAAGCAAAGCCATATACGGCTGAGGTCATGAGCATCAGGTGAAAATTATTCATTCATAAGGAGATCGACCATGTCTGTTCTCGCCGATGCCGATTTTGCCCACCGCCGGGCGCTGCGCACCGTCTCCCGGCCCGGCGCGTTCCGCCGGCTGCTGCGTCGCTTCCTGCAATGGCGGCAGCACCGGGCGGAGCACGAAATCGCCATTCACCTCGGCCTCACCGGCGGGCGCCTTACCGACGAAATCGAGCGCCGGATGACCGAGCGCCTCGTCAGCTCCGGCGGTTTCCGGGGCTGAGCCGCCGCCGCGACCCCGCCTTGGGCTGGCCGTTGCGGAGTGTCAGCGGTCCCTTATGCAACCTGCAGGATTGGTCGAGCCGAAGGCGAAAGCCATCATCGCATGACGATGACGGCGCACTTGGATCCGCATGCGCCGCGATGGACGAGGTGCATTTCGCCGCGGCGCTTCGCTGCCGGTCACGCAACCGGTGCGCGCGGCTGGTCGAGCACTCGCCCTTAGGAGGCTCCTGAACCTGTCGCGGCATGTTCGGCATTTTCACGACCGTGGCCACGGGTCCTTAGTAACTTTGACCTAAGAGTGTGAATTGAGAATCCGATGATGGTGCCGTCGCGGGGTTGGTTGGAAATGAGGGTGGCGTAGTCTCCGAGATGTTCAACCTCGAATCATCCGGCGT
>JAIESI010000338.1 GCA_019746135.1 Xanthobacteraceae bacterium | reverse complement strand
CGCGGCGCGCTGCGCGATCGCCAGCGCGCGCGCCGTCGCCCGCTCGTCGAGCCGGTCGCGCCAGGCGCGGCCGGTCACCGAGCGTTCGACATCGAGGAACAGGCGCGTCGGGACACGGGGCCCGGTCGCCAGGGCGGCCGTCATGGCAAGAGCTCGCATCGCGTTGGAATCAGTCGGATTTTATAGCCCTTTCGGCGGCCTCGCCGGACCGGCAGCCGTGCAACCGCCACAATCCGCCCCCGCTATTCCACAAATTTGTCCCAACCCGAATGGTGAACTACGCCGCGGGGTGAAGGCTTTTTGGAACTGGAGCCGGCAATATGTTTCGGAAAATCATGATTGCACTGGTGGCGCTCGTCACCATCGGCACCGCGGCGGGCATCAACAGTGCCCAGGCGCGCGGCTGGCGCGGCGGCCGCGGCTACCACCGCGGCGGCTGGGGCCGGGGCTGGGGTTATCGCGGTTTCTACCGCGGCGGTTACTATCCCGCCTACGGCTACGGCGCTTACGGCGGCGGCTGCTGGCGCTCCGTGCGCGTGGCAGGGCCGTATGGCTGGGCCTGGCGCCGCGTCTGGGTCTGCGGCTAGAGCTGTTTCCGTTCCTTCGGAATCGGAAACAGCTCCAGCTTCTTTGGTTTGGTCGCATTTTCTGCGGCGAACCGCTTCACACCCCGGATCAAGTCCGGGGCAGGCTTTCGCCGGAAAATGCTCCAGCCACCACCACTCTGAAACCCGACAACACCGCCCGTCACCGCCTCCGCAGTGACGGGCGGTCTGCTTTCGCGGATCAGATGCGGTCCGCGAACAGGTGGCGGTAAACGATGAAGCCCGGCCAGGTCGCGAGCTTGTCGTAGAGCAGGCGCGCGGTGGCGTTGCTCTCGTGGGTGAGCCAGTAGACGCGGCTCGCGCCGGCCTCATGCGCGGTCCTGTAAACCGCTTCGATCAGCGCGCGGCCGAGCCCGAGCTTGCGCGCGTTCTCCGCAACAAACAAATCCTGAAGATAGCAATAATCGCCAATCGTCCAGCACGAGCGGTGATAGATGAAATGCACGATGCCAAGAAGCGTGCCGTCGACATAGGCACCGAGCAGATCCATCGGCTCGGCGGGGTCATGCAGCCGTGCCCAGGTGGCGTCGTAGACCTCCTTCGGCACCGACGTCTGGTAGAAATCGAGATAGCCTTTCCATAGCGGTTCCCAGGCCGCGCGTTCGCTCAAAGGCACCGGGCGGATCTCGACGTTCGCTGCCATCGGCCCAACATACGCGACGAACTCGCGCGGCGGAACACTGCCGGAGCCGCGACGTTATCGGCCCAAGGGCGCGATGTTCAGGAGGTCGCAATGACCATCCACGACGAGAACCGCCCGATGGTTCCGGATCAAGCGGCCGGCAACCTGCTCCTGTGGGCCTCGGGCTTCGGCCTGGGAGCCATGGTGGTGCTGCTCGGATTTGTCTTTCTGATCGGCGTGAATGTCATGGGGCAGGACGCACTGACGCCTGCCGGGCAGCCCGCCGCGCAATCGGCGGGCGCCCCCGCGCAAACCACCGGGCGGGCCCCCGCGCCGGCCGGCGCGGCGCAGGCCCGCTAAAGCGGGATGATTTTAGGTCGATCCGCCTCCTCGGCTGTCATCGCCCGCGTAGGCGGGCGATCCAGTGGATGCCCCGCCTACGCGGGGCATGACAATCGAGGGTGTGCGACTCAACCTAAACGCATCGCGCTCTAGACCTTCATCAATCGAGATGGAATTTGCCGAGCTCGCGGTGCTCGGCCACGATCCGCCGCACCGTGCCGGTGACCGAGCGCATCACCACGGTGTCGGTCTCGATCACCTGCTTGCCGAACTTGACGCCGTTGAGCATCGGCCCGGTGGTGACGCCGGTTGCGGCGAACAGGCAGTCGCCCCGGACCATGTCCTCGATCTCGTATTTCTTCTTCGGGTCCTTGATGCCCATCTTCAGCGTGCGCTCGCGCAGCTCCTCGCTGTCGATCACGAGGCGAGTCTGCATCTGGCCGCCGATGCAGCGCAGCGCCGCCGCCGCGAGCACGCCCTCCGGCGCGCCACCGATGCCGAGATAGATGTCGATGCCGGTCTTGGGCTCGGCGCAGTGGATCACGCCGGCCACATCGCCGTCGCTGATCAGCGCGACCGCCGCGCCGGTCTTGCGCACCGCCTCGATGATGTCGCCGTGGCGCGGCCGGTCGAGCAGGATCGCGGTGATCTCGGCGGGCTTCACGCCCTTGGCCTTGGCGAGGTTGAGGATGTTCTCCTCGGTCGGCGCGTCGAGATCGACGGTGCCCTTGGGATAGCCCGGTCCGATCGCGATCTTGTCCATGTAGCAGTCCGGGGCGTGCAGCAGCGTGCCGGCGTCGGCCATCGCCAGCGTCGCGATCGCACCCGGCATGTTCTTGGCGCAGAGCGTCGTGCCTTCCAGCGGATCGACGGCGATATCGACCTTGGGGCCGGTCTTGTTGCCGACCTCCTCGCCGATGAACAGCATCGGCGCCTCGTCCATCTCGCCCTCGCCGATCACCACCGTGCCGTCGATCGGCAGCTTGTTCAGCTCGCGCCGCATGGCGTCGACCGCGGCCTGATCGGACGCCTTGCTCTTGCCGTGGCCGCGCAGCCGCGCAGCCGACACCGCGGCGCGCTCCGTCACGCGAACGATTTCGATCGTCAGGACGCGCTCGATCAACAGATTGGGCGCGACGGTGATCGACGACATTGACGGTCTCCTTGTTGGCCCTGTTGTGGGACTTGTTGTGGCTCTTGGCCTTATTATCGGGCCATCATCAATTTTTTTCGATGCGGATCAATTGCGGCCGGCCGGAAATCACCCTGTCGCGCTGCACTGCCGCGAGCGCCTTCCGCACCGCATCCTCGGTGGTAGCATAGGTGATCAATATGACCGGAACGGGACCCGACGCCTTTTCCGCGCCGCCCGCCGGCGGGCCGCTGTGGCGCTGCACGATGGATTCCATCGAGATGTTGTGCTGCGCAAGCCGCTTGGCGATGGTCGCCGCGGTGCCGGGCTTGTCGACCGCGAGCATGCGGATGTAGTAGCCGCCCTCATGGCGCTGCATCGGCGCCTTCTTGCTGACGATGAGCTTGCCCTGCGGCCGGCCGAACGGGGCGGCGCGCACGCCGCGGGCGATGTCGGCAATGTCGGCCACGACCGCCGAAGCCGTCGCCATGCCGCCCGCGCCGGGCCCGACCAGCGTAATCGGCGCGATGCCTTCGGCATCGACAGTCACGGCATTGGTGACGCCCATCACCTGGGCGATGGCGGAGTCCTTGGGCACGAAGGTCGGATGCACCCGCTGCTCGATACCCTGCTCGGTCTTCACCGCGACGCCGAGGAGCTTGATGCGATAGCCGAGCTGATCGGCGGCTTCGAGATCGGCGGTGGTGATCGAGGTGATGCCTTCGACATAGATCGCGCCCGGATCGACGCGGACGCCAAAGGTGAGGCTTGCGAGGATCGCAAGCTTCTGCGCGGTGTCGTGCCCCTCGATGTCGAACGAGGGGTCGGCCTCGGCATAGCCCAGCCGCTGCGCCTCCTTGAGGCACTCCTCGAACGACAGCTTCTCGCGCTCCATGCGCGTGAGCATGTAGTTGCAGGTGCCGTTGAGGATGCCGTAGACGCGCTGCACCGAATTGCCGGCGAGCCCTTCGCGCAGCGTCTTGACGATCGGGATCGCGCCCGCGGCCGCGGCTTCGAAGTTCAACGCCACGCCGCGCTTCTCGGCGAGCGTCGCAAGCTCGATCCCATGACGGGCGAGCAGCGCCTTGTTGGCGGTGACCACCGGCTTGCCGGCTTTGAGCGCGGCCGTGACCGCGGCGCGGGCCGGATTGCCCTCCCCGCCGATCAGCTCGACAAAGGCGTCGATGCCGGGATCGGTCGCGAGCTTCAGGGGGTCTGCGACCCAGCGGAGCTTCCGCATGTCGATGCCGCGGTCCTTGCCGCGGCTGCGCGCGCTGACCGCAACGACCTCGACCGGCCGGCCGCAGCGCAACGCCAGCGCCTGGCGCTGCTCGGAAATGAGCCGCACCACGGATGCGCCGACCGTGCCGAGACCGGCGATACCCACCTTGAGCGGGGAAGCCATAGGAGCGTGACCTTGGGAGCGTCGTTTGTCCGCTTCTGAAGCGGCCTTAGCGCCGCGTGGCGAGAGGAACGACGTTATGGAGCTTTTCCGGAGCCGATTCAAGGAAACGGCGGATGTTGCGGGCGGCCTGCCGGATGCGCTGTTCGTTCTCCACAAGCGCAATGCGGACGAAGCCCTCACCGCGCTCGCCGAAGCCGGTGCCGGGCGACACCGCCACCTCGGCCTTCTCGACCAGCAGCTTGGAGAATTCGACGCTGCCGAGCTCCTTGAACGGCTCGGGGATCGGCGACCAGGCGAACATCGAAGCCTTCGGCGGCGGGACCTCCCAGCCGGCGCGGCCGAAGCTCTCCACCAGCGCGTCGCGGCGGCGGCGGTAGGTGTCGCGCATCTCCTTGATGCAGTCGTCGGGACCGTTCAGTGCCGCGGTTGCAGCCACCTGCACCGGCGTGAACGCGCCGTAGTCGAGATAGGACTTCACCCGTGTGAGGGCTGCGATGATGCGCTCGTTGCCGACCGCAAAGCCCATGCGCCAGCCGGCCATCGAATAGGTCTTCGACATCGAGGTGAACTCGACGCAGACGTCCATCGCACCGTTGACCTGCAGCACCGACGGCGGCGGGTTGTTGTCGAAATAGACCTCGGCATAGGCCAGGTCCGACAGGATGAAGATGCCGTGCTTCTTCGCAAACGGCACCAGCTCCCTGTAGAAGTCGAGATCGGCGACGTGTGCGGTCGGGTTCGACGGATAGCAGACCACCACCGCGATCGGCTTCGGGATCGAGTGCGTGATCGCGCGCTCGAGCGATGAGAAGAAACTCGGCATCGGCTCCGACGGCACCGAGCGGACCACGCCGCCCGCCATCAGGAAGCCGAAGGCGTGGATCGGGTAGCTCGGATCGGGAGCCAGGATGACGTCGCCCGGCGCGGTGATCGCCTGCGCCACATTGGCGAAGCCTTCCTTGGAGCCGAGCGTGGTGACGATCTGCGTGTCGGGGTTGAGCTTCACGCCGAAGCGGCGCGCGTAATATGCCGCATGGGCGCGGCGAAGGCCGGGAATGCCCTTCGATGACGAATAGCGGTCGGTGCGCGGCTTGCCGAGCGTCTCCTTCAGCTTGTCGAGCACATGCTGCGGGGCCGGCAGGTCCGGGTTGCCCATGCCGAGATCGACGATGTCGGCGCCCTGGTTGCGGGCGACCGCCTTGGCGCGGTTGACCGTCTCGAACACGTAGGGCGGCAGACGCTTGATGCGGTAAAACTCTTCCATCGTCGGATCTCTGGGCGAATTCCCGGGCTGTTGGCCGGCCTTGTAACACGGTTCGGGCAAAACCTAGTAGATCGTCCGGCTGCTGGCGGGCGAAATTGGGGCCGCAGGCTTGGTCGACTCGTTTTTGGCCGGCTCGGTTTTGGCAGGCTCTTTTTTCTTGCGGGTGGCGACCGGCACGCCCGCCGCAGTCTGCTGTTGGTCGCGCGCCGAAATGAGATCGGTTTCAAGCTTGTGCTGCTCGACGTTGGTCAGCACCGCGGCGGTGCGGGGCGGCGGGACGTCATGGACCGCGGGATAGGCCATCGGCTCGGCCGGCCGCGCCGGCGCGTTGGCCGACAGGCCGACATGCGGCAGTTGCGAGGCGCCGTCGGCCATCTTCTGCGACATCGACGCGCAGCCGGACAGCCAAACGGCAGCGACCACTGCCAAACCCGGCAGCACCCGCGGTCCGATCCTTTGCTGCAATGCGACGGCGCGCCGTCTCATCGATCCCCGCCCCCCAACTCCGACTCAACACACGGCCCAAAATCCGGACCAACGGTGAAATAGACGTAAATTCAATAAAGTGACCTAGAAACGGGGTAGACTTGTAATATGTCCAAAGCAAGGACCGGAGCGGGCCCGAAACGGCCCCGAAAGCCGGTCCAGGCACGAAGTTTGCTGGGCGGCAACGCATGAAGGACAACGTGGCGGCAGGACCGAAGGCGCCGGCGCCCGTGATGGGCCCGCCCCAGCTCACCTCCGTCGACATCGAGGCGTTCTCCAAAAACCTCGCCCGGATGATCGAGGGCGGCGGGCAGGCGCTCGCCGCGTATCTGAAGCCGCGCGAGGAAGGCAAGGTCGAGCCCGGCCCTGCCGACGAAATCACCGACATGATCAAGACGCTCGGGCAAGTGCTCGAGTACTGGCTGTCGGACCCCTCGCGCGCGGTGGAGTTGCAATCGCGGCTCGGCCGCGCCTACCTCGAGCTGTTCGGCGCGGCGGCCAAGCGGATGTCGGGCGAGGACTTCCAGCCGGTGGCGCAACCCGATCCCAGGGACAAGCGCTTCGCCGATCCGGAATGGACGTCCAACCAGTTCTTCGACTTCGTCAAGCAGGCTTATCTGCTCGGCACCGGCTGGGCCGAAAAGCTCGTCGCCGACGCCAAGGGCCTCGACCCGCACACGCGGCACAAGGCGGAGTTCTACGTCAGGCAGATGGCCAACGCGCTGTCGCCGTCAAACTTCGTGCTGACCAATCCGGAGCTGTTGCGCGAGACGTTCAGCACCAACGCGGAAAATCTCGCGCGCGGCATGCGGATGCTTGCCGAGGACATCAAGGCCGGCGGCGGCGACCTGAAAATCCGCCAGTCGGATGCCGAGAAATTCGAGGTCGGCCGAAACCTCGCGGTCTCGCCGGGCAAGGTGATCTTCGAAAACAAGCTGATGCAGCTCATTCAGTACGCGCCGTCGACGGCGTCGGTGCTGAAGACGCCGCTGCTGATCTGCCCGCCGTGGATCAACAAGTTCTACGTGCTCGATCTCAACCCGGAAAAATCCTTCATCAAGTGGTGCGTCGACCAGGGCCTGACCGTGTTCGTGATCTCCTGGGTCAACCCGGACAAGCGCCACGCCAAGATGGGCTTCGAGGAGTACATGCGGCAGGGTCCGCTGGCCGCGCTCGACGTCATCGAGCAGGCGACCGGCGAGCGCAAGGTCCACACCATCGGCTATTGCGTCGGCGGCACGCTGCTCGCGATCACCCTCGCCTATATGGCGGCGACCAACGACCACCGCATCGCCTCGGCGACGCTGTTCACCGCGCAGGTCGATTTCACCCACGCCGGCGATCTCAAGGTGTTCGTCGACGAGCCGCAGCTCGAGGCGATCGAGCGGCGGATGGCCGAGCACGGCTACCTCGAAGGCAAGAAGATGGCGACCGCCTTCAACATGCTGCGCTCCAACGACCTGATCTGGCCCTACGTCGTCAACAACTACCTGCGCGGCAAAGCGCCGATGCCGTTCGATCTGCTGTACTGGAATTCGGATGCGACGCGGATGCCCGCCGCCAACCATTCGTTCTACCTGCGGCAGTGCTATCTCAACAACACGCTGTCGAAGGGCAAGATGACGCTCGCCAACGTCAAGCTCGATCTCGGCCAGGTGAAGGTGCCGCTCTACAACCTCGCCACCCGCGAGGACCACATCGCGCCGGCAAAATCGGCGTTCCTCGGCTCGAAGTTCTTCGGCGGGCCGGTGCGCTTCGTGCTCGCGGGCTCGGGCCACATCGCCGGCGTGGTCAATCCGCCGAACAAGGTGAAATACCAGTACTGGACCGGCGGCAAGGCCGGCACCGGCACGCTCGAAGCCTGGCTGAAGAAGGCCGAGGAGCACCCCGGCTCGTGGTGGCCGGACTGGATGGCGTGGATCAAATCGCACGGCGCCGACGCGGTGCCCTCCCGCGAGCCCGGCGGCGGCAGGCTTGCACCGATCGAGGACGCGCCCGGGCGCTATGTCAAAGTTCGTAGCTGAAGCGTAGACTTCCCGAGGCGACGCCCGCGCGGCGCGGGCTCGATCGGGAGGCCTGTGATGTCAGCGGACAATCGATCTTCACGGCGCGAATTCCTCGGCGCATTGGGCGCGGGCGTGGCGGCGGCGGGCGCTCTCGCCGCGCCGTCGGAGGCAACGGCACAGGGCTCGGCTTCCTTGAAGATCGTCGACTTCCACAACCACTACATGGGTCCGGGCTGGACGCTGACCAATCTCGCCAGCGTTCCGCCCCCGGCGCGACCGGCGTGGGAAAAGATCAACGCCAACCTGCAGAGCGAGAGTGCGCTGCTGACGTCGGTGGAGAGCGCAGGCATCGCCGCGCGCGTCATCAACACGCCGACCGCCTTCATCGAGGATTCCGACGGCCGGCCACCGCAGGATTCGCACCGGCGTATCAACGACCAGATGGCCGCGGTTTGCGCCAAGCATTCCGGCAAACTCTACGGGCTCGCGACGGTCGACGCATTTTCCGGCGACACCGCGGCGCGCGAATTGACCCGGGCGGTCAAGGAACTGGGGCTGCGCGGCGTGTTCGTCGAGAGCGCCAGCCCCAAGAACGATCTGCTGCTGGGCGACAAGGAGACGCGGCCGATGCTGAAGGCCGCGGCCGACCTCGGCGTGCCGGTGTTCGTGCATCCGCAGACCGACCCGCAGCTTCACAAGCGCTTGTCCCGCACCGGGCGGATCGGAGTGCGGCTTGCCCGCGGCACGATCAACAGCGCCGCGCTGGTCAACATGCTGGAGAGCGGCGCGTTCGACGAAGCGCCCAAGCTGCAAATGGTCGTGACGACGCTCGCGTTCGGCGGGCTGCTGCTCGCCGGCGGCTTCGGCGACGGCGCGCGCATCCGCAGCGACGCGCCCGCCCTCACCCGCCGCCACGTCTATGTCGACACCATGGGCATCAATCCGGTCGCGGTCCGTGCCGCGGTCGACCTGCTCGGCGCCGACCACGTGCTGATGGGCACCGACTGGCCGATCATCGAGGAGAAATCCGTGCCGGAGCGCCTGGCCAAGGCGCTGGCGCATTCCGGGCTGAACGCCGCCGAGCAGCAAATGGTCGCGGGCGGCAATGCGCTGCGGCTGCTCGGCGTATCGTAGCGGCACGGCGGGTGGCGCCCTTCGCTTCCCGATGCTATATGACTATGGTCATGACCATAGTCATATGGGACGTCGCATGACCAAAGCGATCAAAGCTTCCGAATTCAAAGCCAAGTGCCTCGCGGTCATCGACGAGGTGGTCCGGACCGGACAACCTGTCATCATCACCAAACGCGGGCAGCCGATGGTGGAGTTGGTCCCCCACAGGGCCAAGCCCAAATCACCGTTCGGCATCCTCAAGGGCCGCATCAAGATCAAGGGCGACATCATTTCTCCCATCGATGTCGAATGGGAAGCCCTCAAGTGATCCTGTTGGATACCCATGCCCTGCTATGGTTCAGCGCTGAAGACGACGCTCTGGGAAAGCGGAGCACGGCTGTCGCCCGGGAGGCGCTGACGAGTGACCGGCTTCACGTCAGTGCGGTCAGCTTCTGGGAAATTGCCATGCTGACCGTCAAAGGCAGATTGGAAGGACTGGATACACCGGCGGAACAGCGCCTTCGAATCTTGTCCTCGGGGATCCGAGAGGTGCCGTTAACCGGCGATATCGCTCTTCTCGCCGGCGGGCTCGACGGCCTGCACGGCGACCCCGCGGACCGCTTCATCGTTGCCACCGCCATCTGCCATGAAGCAACGCTGGTCACAGCCGACAGCCGCCTTCTTCGCTGGCGCCACCCGGTGAAGCGGCAGGACGCGGCGAAATAGTCCGGCGGCTCACGGGAACAGCGCGATCTGCTCGAGCCCCATGTCCTCGGGGTAGCCGAGCACCAGGTTCATGTTCTGCACCGCCTGGCCCGAGGCGCCCTTCACCAGGTTGTCGAGCGCCGAGATGACGATGGCGCGCCCCGGCTGCCGGTCTTTCGCGACCCCCATGAAGGTCATGTTGGAGCCGCGCACGTGCCGGGTCTGCGGCGTCTGGCCGAACGGCAGCACATGCACGAACGGCTCGTTCGCGTAAAACTTTAAAAGCGTTGCGTGAAGGTCTTCGGCCGAAGTGCCCTTGGTGCAACGCAAATAGATGGTCGACAGGATGCCGCGGTTCATCGGCACGAGATGCGGCGTAAATGTCGGGATCACCTCGCGGCCGGCCGCGAGCGAGAACTCCTGATCGAGCTCGGCCATGTGCCGGTGGTGGCCGACGCCATAGGCGTGGAAGCCCTCCGACACCTCGGAGAACAGCATCTCCTCCTTCGCCGACCGCCCGGCCCCGGTCATGCCGGACTTGGCGTCGATAACGATCTCGTCCGGCTCGATCGCCTTGGCCTTCAAGAGCGGCGTCACGGCAAGCTGCGCGCAGCTTGTGTAGCAGCCCGGATTGGCAACCAGCCGCGCCCTCCTGATGGCGTCGCGGTGGATCTCGACCAGGCCGTACACCGCCTCCTTCTGCAGTTCCGGCGCGTGATGCTCGTGGCCGTACCACTTCGCGTAGACCGCGGGATCGTGCAGGCGGAAGTCGGCGGAGAGGTCCACCACCTTGGTCTTCGGCGCCCTGGTCAAAAGCTCGCTCAGCACCTTCTGCGTCGTCGCGTGCGGCAGCGCGCAGAAGGCGAGATCGAGCCCGGCTTTGGCCCAGTCGATACCCTCGAGCGAGACCAGCGTCGGCAGCTTGAACGGCGCAAATTGCGGAAACACCGTCCGCATCTCCTGCCCGGCCTTGCGGTCGGCGGTGAGCAGCACGAGCTCGACGCGCGGATGGCGCAGCAGCAGGCGCACCAGCTCGGAGCCGGTGTAACCCGACGCGCCGAGCACGCCGACCTTCGCCTTTGCCGTTTCGTTCGCAGCCATGGCCATAAATCCTTCAGCGGCAGTTGGAGGACCACCGGATCGAGGCTTGCGGAGGGTCTTGGAGAACGCGCCGCGGGCCCTGATCCGGCGGCGCAGACGATATCAGGCGCGCGCCGGAGCGGTGCTACGGCGGCGGCGCGACGGAATGGTGACGGACAGGGTCATCGGGCGGCGATATAGCGGCTCGACGACCGTGTTACAAGGTCCTACTCCGCGGGCGGAATGGTCCGCAGCCAGGCGACCATGGCGTCGAGGTCCTGCGCGGTGAGCTTGCTGAAATAGACCTGCCGGGCCATCGGCGCCTTGAAGCTGCGGCCATCGCGGCCGACGCCCTGGGTGAGCGCCTTCTTGATGTCATCGTCGCTCCAGGCGCCGATGCCCTTCTCCCGGTGCGAGGTGATGTTCGACACCTTCACCGCGCCGAACGGGCCCTTCATCTCGTGTCCGCCCCGGCCGAGCCAGCCCACATAGTCCTGTCCGCCCTCGGGCTTGCGGGCATGACACTCCATGCAATGGGCGAGCGTGGCGAGATAGAACCCGCGCTTCACCGGATCGGCCGGCACGTCGTTGCCGATCGGCTTGTCCGCACCCGGGATCGTTTCCTGACGAAACGCAGATTTGTAGTTGGGCGGCTGCACCTCGTTTCGCACCGGCGCCACCGTCTTGGTATAGGCGACCACGGCGTCGAGGTCGCCCGGGGTCATGATCTTGTAGAAGCTGTAAGGCATCTGCGCGACCGGCACGCCGTTCGGCCGCATGCCCTCGGTCATCAGCTTGCGGATGTCGGCGTCGCTCCATGCGCCGATGCCGGTGTCGCGGTCCGGCGTGATGTTGGAGCCCCTCACCGTGAACTGCGGCTCCGCAAAAATCTGCGAGCCGCCGGAGAAGCGCCGGCTCATGTCGAGACCGGCCGGCCCGCGCGGCGTGTGGCAGCCGTCGCAGGCCATGACCGCGTTGACGAGATAGGCGCCGCGCTCGACCGGCGTCTGCGCGAACGCCGGCGTGCCGAACCACGTCGCAGCCAGAACGGCTGCCGGCAAGGATCGAAACAAACGGATCAAAAGCCGCCCCCAATCAATCAGGAAATCGCCCCGCCGCAACGATAGCGATTCGCCCGCCCCTGTCATCGGGAGCGCGTACGAAGCTCACACCTTCAGCAGAATTATTTCGGCGGCGCGCTCGGCGAGCGCCAGCGTCGGCGCGTGCGTGTTGCAGCAATGCACCTCGGGCATCACCGAGGCGTCGGCGACGCGCAGCCGCGACAGGCCGCGCAGCCGCAATTGCGGATCGACCGGCGCGGAAGCGTCCGTGCCCATCTCGCAGGTGCCGACATAGTGATAGTAGGTGCCCGCATTGGCGCGGATGTGGGCGACGATGTCGGCGCGGCTGCCGCCGGGAATGCTGACCTGCGCCTTGCGTATCGCGTCAAAGCCCGGGCCGTTGCCGATGGCGAGCGCAAGCTCCATGCCGGCGACGCAGGCATCGACGTCGGCCGGATCGGCAAAATAGTTCGGATCGACCACCGGAGCCGCGTCCGGATCGGCCGAGGCGAGCCGCACGCTGCCGCGGCTTTTCGGCTTCATCAGCCCGACCATGATGGCGTAGGCCTCGTCGGGTTTCACCTCGGGCAGGTTCGGCACGAACATGCGCCCGAAAATCTGGATGTCCGGTCCGCGCCGCGTTGCGCTGCTTTTGTGCCAGGCGATGCCGGCATGGCCGGTGTCGGTCTGCGGCGGGTTTGCGCTCCTGGTCGAGAACAGCAGTCGCGTCAGCAGGTGATCGTGCAGGTTTGCGCCGATGCGCGGCTGATCGAGCAGGACCGGGATGCCGAGGCTGCGCAGATGATCCGCAGGACCGATGCCCGACAGCATCAGGAGCTTGGGCGACATGATGCCGCCGGCGCTCAGGATCACTTGCCCGGCACCGATCCGCCGCGTCTCGCCTGCGACGCTGACGAACACGCCGCGGCATTCTCCGCCCGCAATGTCGAGCCTGGTCACCGCCGCATGCGTCAGCAGCGCGAGGTTGCTTCGCTGCAGCGCCGGACGCAGGTAACCGTGCGCCGCCGACACCCGGCGCATCGCCGTATCGGTGTTGATGTCGTTCTGCCCGGTCGCGCCGCCGATCTGCGCCACGTCGTTGACGTCGTGCCGCTCGGTCTTGCCGCAGGCCACCGCGGATTCGACGAAGGCCTGCGTCACCGGATGCGAGCGGTCGGGCGTCCGCGTCGCGATCATGCCGGAGCCGCCGCGCATGGCGCTCTCGCCGCCGGCGTAGCACTCGGCCTTCTTGAAGTTGCGGATCAGGTGGTCGAAGCCCCATCCCGGTCCGGCCGCGGCCTCCCACGCGTCGTAGTCGGCCCGATCGCCGTTGAGCCAGACCGTGGCGTTGATGCTCGAGCCGCCGCCGATCACCTTGCCGACCGGCGCAACGATGCGGCGGCCGTTCAGATGCGGCTGCGGCACCGTGGTGCAGCACCAGTCGGTGTCGGTGCCGAAATTGGTCGGCCACAACCGCGGATCGGAAATCTTGGCCTGGCCGATATCGGTGCCGCCGCCTTCGATCGCGAGCACCGACGACCGGCCGTCCTCCGACAGCCGGTTCGCCAGCACGCAGCCCGCCGCACCCGCGCCGACGACCACGTAGTCGTATTCGGGCTCGAGCGTTTCGGGCCGCGCGCCCTCGATCACCGCGCCGTCAACCGGCATGCCCTGCAGTGCCTTGCGCTAGAGCGATTGCATGACGTTGACGCGGTAGCCGCTGCCGGACTTGTCGACGCGGCCGAGCGCGGGAAACGGAAAGTGATAGCCCTGCACCGGCAGCTTCTCGGCCGCCAGCATGTCGTAGACGCGCTTGCGTGTCGCCGCGGCCTTCGGCGGGTCCTGGTCGAAGAAGCCATGCCAGTCGGGATAGGGCGCGAACACCGCGATGTTGTTGCAGACGTCGGACTGCACGTAGATCGTCTTGCCGGCCGAGGCGACGACGTACGAGGTGTGGCCGATGCTGTGGCCGGGCGTGCCGACCGCCGTCATGCCGGGCGCCACCTCCTGGTCCCAGGCGTAGGGCGTGACCTTGCGTTTCAGCGTGTCGAAGACGCGGCGGTTGTTGGCAAACAGCTCGGTCATGCGGCCCTTGGAGGCGCGGCTCATCTCGCCGTCGTCCATCCAGAACTTCCACTCCACCTCGGGCACCTTGATCTCGGCATTGGGAAACGCCGGCGAATTGTCGGGCATCAGCAGGCCGTTCACGTGGTCGGCGTGGAAATGCGAGATCACCACGATGTCGATCGCGCTGCGGTCGAGGCCGGCGGCCTTGAGGTTGGCGTTGAGCGTGCCGCGCTCGCCCTTGCTCTCCGCCGACGCCGCCTCGCCGTTGCCGGTGTCGACCAGCACGCGCTTGCCGCCGGTCGTCAGCACGATCGGCGAATAGGTGTTCTTCATCTTGTCGGTCGGCTGCCCCGCCGCGGCCAAGGCCTTGGCCAGATCCTCGGCGCTCGCATTGATCAGATAATTGCTGTTGACCGGCACCTGGCGGAAGCCGTCCGACAGGACGGTCACCTCGATGTCGCCGACCTTGTAACGATGAAACTCACCCATTCCTTCATTCTCCCTGACGCCAAAGGCCGCCCAAGATGGGCGGCCCGGGATTTTCTTGCAAGCGCCCGATCACCCGATCAGAGCACCGGACTCCACGGCGCGGGCACGAGCCGGTAGCCGCTGCCCGCCTTCTCGACCCAGCCGAGGCCGGGGAACGGGAAGTGATAGCCGGAGATCAGAACCTTCTCCGCGGCCGCCATGTCGTAGAAGCGCTTGCGCGTCGCCACCGCCTGGTCCGGCTCGTTGTCGAACATCACCTTCCACTCGGGATTTGTCAGGAACAGGTCGGGCACGTTGGCGACGTCGCCCTGGAACAGAAGCTTGCTCTGGCCCGACTGGATCGCAAACGAGCTGTGCCCCGGCGTGTGGCCCGCGGTGTCGACCGCGGTGATGCCGGGCGCGACCTCGCTGCCCCATTGGTAGATCGTCACGCGGGTCTTGATGTCGCCGAAGATTTTCCGGGCGAAGCCGAACGACGCCTTGACGAAGCCCTCCGGGGCCTTCGCCATGTTGGCGTCGTCCATCCAGAACTCCCAGTCCCTGGCCTGCACCTTGATCTCGGCGTTCGGGAAGGCCAGCGAGCCGTCGGGATTTTTCAGGCCGTTGATGTGGTCGCCGTGCATGTGCGAGATCACGACAATGTCGATCGACTTGGGATCGACGCCGGCGGCGGCGAGCGATTGCGGCAGCAGGCCGACGGTCGGCGCGATCGGCCCGTAGCCGGTGTCGATCAGCACGAGCTTCGTTCCGGTGTTGACCAGCAGCGGATTGAACGGCGCAAACACCGTGCCCTTCGGCATGTAGGCGGCGTCCGCGGCCTTCAGCACCTCTTCGTTCGGCACGTTCAGCACGAACCGCGGCGGCAGCGGGATCGGCCGCGCGCCGTCGCTGACCACGGTCAGCTCGAAATCGCCGAGCTTGGAACGATAGAAGCTCGGCACCTGCTTGCCGGCGGCGGCCGCGCCCGCGAAGGCCTCCCGGGGAAGCGCCAGTGCGGCGCCCGCGGCAGCCGCCCCCGCCATCAAGCCACGTCGCGTGAGTTCGCTCATGATGTCCTCCCTGCCCTTCAGAGAACCGGATTCCACGCCGCCGGGATCAGGCGGTAGTTCGCGCCGTCCTTCTCCACAAAGCCCTGGGACGGGAAGTTGAAGTGGAAGCCGATCACCATGGCCTTCTCCGCCGCCGCCATGTCGTAGAACTTGCGGCGCGTCTGCGCCGCCTCCTGCGGGTCGATGTCGAAGGCCACGTGCCAGTCGGGATTGCGCAGGAACAGCTCCGGAATGTTGGTGACGTCGGACTGGATCAGCACCTTGGCCGAACCCGAGGCGACCACGAAGGTGGTGTGACCCGGGGTGTGGCCGGGCGCGCCGATCGCGGTGATGCCGGGCGCCACCTCCTTGTCCCAGTCGTAGCGCGTCACCTTGTCCTCGATGCCGGCATACACCTTCTGCACGTTGGCGAAGTAGTTCTTCATCATCGGGTTGGACTCGGCCCTGGCGGCGTTCTCCTTGCTCATCCAGAAGTCCCAGTCCCTGGCCGGCACCATGATCTCGGCGTTGGGAAACGCCATCGAGTTGTCGGCGGCGCGGATGCCGTTGGTGTGATCGGGGTGCAGGTGCGACATCAGCACGATGTCGATGTCCTTAGGCTGGATGCCGGCGGCGGCGAGATTGCCGATGGTGCGGCCGACCGCGCCCTTGCTCGCCTCGAGCTGGCCGATGCCGTTGCCGCAGTCGATCAGCACGAGCTTGCCGCCGGTGTTGATGAGCTGCGGGTTGAACGGCACGGTGACCATGCCCTTGGGCCAGCGCGCGGCTTCGGCGGCGGCGAGCGCCTGCTCCTTCGGCACGTTGCGCACGAAATTGTCGGGCATCGGGAACGTGCGCGCGCCGTCGTTGACCGACGTGCATTCGAGGTCGCCGACCTTGTAGCGGTAGAGGCCCGCGGCCTGCTTGCCGGTGACGGGCGCAGCGGCATGACCCGGCGCGTACTGCGTGAGCGCGAGCGCGCCGGTTGCGGCCACTCCGCCCAGCCAATGACGGCGAGTGAGCTCAGTCATGATGATCCCTCCCTGATATCGGCGCTGCGTCGTTGAATGGCCGCGCAGCAATCCGCCGCAAGTCTAGCGCGATTTTCCCGTCGGGCCAAAAAGAAGGCCGCCGTCGCCGGCGGCCTTCCCGTCCTGCAAACCGTTCCGAATTAGAGCGTCGGATTCCACATCACCGGAATCTCGCGGTAGCCGTT
Organism: Xanthobacteraceae bacterium; assembly: GCA_019746135.1. GTDB lineage: Bacteria > Pseudomonadota > Alphaproteobacteria > Rhizobiales > Xanthobacteraceae > Z2-YC6860. Next base: position 17,783 of record JAIESI010000338.1, on the reverse strand, counting down.
GCCGGCCTTCTCGATATAGGCCATGCCCGGGAACGGATAGTGGAAGCCCTGCACCAGCATCTTCTCGGCCACCAGCATGTCGTAGACCTTCCGGCGCGTCTCCTCCGCCATCTTCGCATCCTGATCGAAGAAGGCGTGCCAGCCCGGATTGCGCACAAACAGCGCCGGATGATTGGTCACGTCGGCCTGCACATAGACCTTGCTGTTGCCGGAGGCGACGATGTGCGAGTTGTGGCCCGGCGTGTGGCCGTTGGTCGCAACCGGGGTGATGCCCGGCGCAAGCTCCTTGCCCGGCTCATAGGGCGTGACCTTGCGATTGAGCGCATCGAACACGGTGCGCGCGCCGGCGAACACGCCCTTCATGCGATCGGTGGTCTGGCGGCTCAGCTCGCCGTCGTCCATGAAGTACTTCCACTCGGCGGCAGGCACCATGATCTCCGCGTTCGGGAACGACGGCTTCTTGTCCGGCGTGATCAGGCCGTTGATGTGGTCGCCGTGGAAGTGCGAGATGATGACGACGTCGACCGCGTTGCGATCGATGCCCGCGGCCTTGAGGTTGGTGTGATACTGGCCGCCGACGCCCTTGCTGCGCTCGAAGTTGGCTTCGCCGGTGCCGCAGTCGATGGCGACGAGCTTGGAGCCGGTGTTGATGACGATCGGCGTGTACGGGATCGTCATCGTGTCCTTTTCCATGTAGGCGGCGGCGAGCGCCGCGTTCACCTGGTCCTTGCCCGCGTTGCCGACGAAGCTGTCGGGCAGCTTGAACGTGTTGCGGCCGTCGGTGACGCAGGTGATCTCGTAGCTGCCGACCTTGTAGCGATACCAGCCGGGCGCTTGCGTCCCCAGCAACGGCGCGGCGGCCTTGGCCGGCGCAGGCGCAAGCGGCGTCAGTGCGGTTGCGGCGGACGCAACGGCGGCGCCCGCCAGCACGGTGCGGCGAGTGAGTTCGGTCATTCGTTTTCTCCCTGGATGCGGTGGCTTCAGTAACGATCGTTACCCGGAGCAACGAACCGACGGCCGTCCCGCGCTGCGCGCGGCGGCCTGATCGTCACCTCCAAATCGTCGCCCCGAAATCTGGAGGTGCGCGGCGGATGGAATGTCCCCTATTCCCCCCGTCCGATGGCAGCCTAACACCGGTCGCACGATTCTATTCCATCCCGATGACGGACTCGCGCCGTTCACGCGATGTTGAGGTGGCCTCCGCCCCGCCCTAAGATGCGCCCGCTTGCGGGGGCGCATGCATTGGGCACGGGCTTCGCGCAACGACACGTCCTGCCGGCGACAGACCGGCGGCGTTCCAGGGAGGAGTTTGATGCGTAAGCTCGTGGTCACATCAGTCGCATTATGCGCCGCGGTCCTGTTCGGTTCGAACGCCGGCGCCCAGGCGCCCGCGCCGCCGCCTCCGTATGGCGAAACGCTCAACAGCGAGACGGCGAAGAAGGCCGTGGCGGCCGCGGTCGAAGAATCGAAGAAGAACGGCTGGGCGATGTGCGTTGCGGTCGTCGCGCCCTCCGGCGATCTCGTGCAGTTCGAGCGGATGGACAATTGCCAGTTTGCCTCGATCGTCATTTCGCAGCACAAGGCGAAGGCGGCCGCGACCTTCCGCCGTCCCACCAAGGTGTTCGAGGACCGCATCGCCGCGGGTGGCGCGGGCCTGACGGCGCTGACGCTCGACGGCATCATCGCCTCGGAGGGCGGCATCCCGATCGTGGTCGGCGGCAAGATCGTCGGTGGGATCGGCTGCAGCGGCGGCACCGGACAGCAGGACGGACAGGCCTGCCAGGCCGGCGTCAATGCGGTGAAGTAGGCGAAGACTGCTGAATTCCGATCAGAGGCCTGCCGGGCTCACCTCGGCAGGCCTCAACTCTTGCCGATCAGGTCGACGAACCATTTGAGCGACATCGACGTGACGTCGCCGAGCGACAGCAGCACCCAGGCCCAAACGAAAGCCGACGTGAAGTTGGCGACCTGAAACCGCCAGTACGGCATCGCGAACACGCCGGCGACGATCGGCACCGAAGCGCGCAACGGCCCGGAGAAGCGCGCGATGAAGATCGCGGCCGAGCCCCATTTCTTGATGAAATCCTCGCCGGCCGGAATGAGGTGCGGGTGCTGCGACAACGGCCACATGTGATAGACTCGGTTCTCGAGCTTGAGCCCGACCCAGTAGGACAGCCAGTCGCCCATCGCCGCGCCGAGCGCGCCCGCGAGCACCAGCGGCCAGAAGCTCAGCCCGCTGGCGCTGACCAGCGCGCCGAGGCCGACCAGCACGCCCCACGCCGGGATCAGCAGCGAGATGAACGCCAGCGACTCGGCAAAGCACAGCGCGAACACGAGCGGCGCGGCCCAGCTCTGATGCTCGCGGACAAAGTCGACGATCGGCTGGATATATTGCTCGGGATTCATGAGACTTTCTGGGCCTCGGGCCGAAAATGGCCGGGAGGCCGCGCAACCGGGGCGATTGGTTTATCGCGGACGCCGCGGTTTAGCCAGTATCCACCGCGAGGATGATGGGGAGCGCCAAGGCGGCATCAAGCCTCATATGCAGCCTGCCGGCCCTTGCCGTGGCATATTCGGCGCTTAACTGATTCGCCTTCCTTCCCCGTCACCGCAAGTCCGAGATTCGAGCGTCCCAGCGAAATGGCCAAGACCGTCAGCAAAGCCACGAAAAATCCGAAGAAAACCGCGGCCGTCGGCGACCTGTTCGCCGGAGCGGACAAGCCGCAGCGCGAGTCGGCCAAGAGCTCGGCCAAGAGCTCGGCCAAGGCTTCGCGGGCGCCGGCATCGGGCGGCGACGCGGGCTACACCGCCAAGCACATCGAGGTGCTGGAGGGACTGGAACCGGTGCGCCGCCGCCCCGGCATGTACATCGGCGGCACCGACGAGAAGGCGCTGCATCACCTGTTCGCCGAGGTGATCGACAACGCGATGGACGAGGCGCTCGCCGGCCACGCCACCTTCATCGAGGTCGAGCTCGAAGCCTCAGGCTTCATCAGCGTCACCGACAACGGCCGCGGCATCCCGGTCGATCCGCATCCGAAGTTCAAGAACAAGTCGGCGCTGGAAGTGATCATGTGCACGCTGCACGCCGGCGGCAAGTTCGACTCCAAGGTCTACGAGACCTCGGGCGGTTTGCACGGCGTCGGCGTATCGGTGGCGAACGCGCTGTCCGACCGCATGGAGGTCGAGGTCGCGCGCGGCCAGAAGCTCTACAAGATGGCGTTCGAGCGCGGCAAGCCGAAGGGCAAACTGCAGGACGCCGGCAAGGCGCCGAACCGCCGCGGCACCAAGGTGCGTTTCCATCCCGACGCGGAAATTTTCGGGCCCAAGGCCGCATTCAAGGCCGAGCGCCTGTTCAAGATGACGCGCTCGAAGGCCTACCTGTTCGGCGGCGTGGAAATCCGCTGGTCCTGCGCCAAGGAGCTGGTCGAAGGCACCGACGTGCCGAGCGAAGCGACGTTCCATTTCGAGGAAGGGCTGAAGGACTATCTCGCCTCGACGCTGAACGGCGCGACGCTGGTGCATCCCGACATCTTCACCGGCTCGGCCGGCAAGACCGGCACCCATGGCGGCGCGCAGTGGGCGGTGGCGTGGACCGCCGATGCCGACGGCTTCCTCAACTCCTACTGCAACACGATCCCGACTCCGGACGGCGGCACGCACGAGTCCGGGCTTCGCACCGCGCTGCTGCGCGGCCTGAAGGACCACGCCGAGCGCATGGGACAAGGCAAGCGCGCGGCGGCGATCACCAGCGAAGACGTGATGGTCGGCGCGGGCTGCATGCTCTCGGTGTTCATCCGCGAGCCGGAGTTCCAGGGCCAAACGAAAGATCGCCTCGCCACCGCCGAAGCCCAGCGCATCGTCGAGAACGCGATCAAGGATCCGTTCGATCACTGGCTCGCGGGCAATCCGACGCAGGCCAACAAGCTGCTCGACTTCGTTGTCGACCGCGCCGAGGAGCGCATCCGCCGCCGCCAGGAGAAAGACATCTCGCGCAAGACCGCGGCGCGCAAGCTTCGCCTCCCCGGCAAGCTTGCCGACTGCACCAACACCGCGGCCGCGGGCTCGGAAATCTTCATCGTCGAAGGCGACAGCGCCGGCGGCTCCGCCAAGCAGGCGCGCGACCGCGCCTCGCAGGCCGTGCTGCCGCTGCGCGGAAAAATCCTCAACGTGCAGGCGGCCGGCAAGGACAAGCTCGCCCAGAACGCCCAGCTTTCCGACCTGGTGCAGGCGCTCGGCTGCGGCACCGGCCAGCACTACCGCGACGACGACCTGCGCTACGACAAGGTGATCGTGATGACCGACGCCGACGTCGACGGCGCGCACATCGCCTCGCTCCTGATCACGTTCTTCTACACGCAGATGCCGGGCCTGATCGAGAACGATCACCTCTATCTCGCCGTGCCGCCGCTCTACCGCCTCTCGCACAACGGCAAGACGTTCTATGCCCGCGACGACAAGCACCGCGACGAAATCCGCAAGAAGGAATTCCACGCCAACGCCAATGTCGAGATCGGGCGCTTCAAGGGGCTCGGCGAGATGATGGCGAGCCAGCTCAAGGAAACCACCATGGACCCGAGGAAGCGCACGCTCCTGCTGGTCAAGGTGGTCGAGGACGACGACAAGGCCACGCGGAAATCGGTCGAGCGGCTGATGGGCAACAAGGCCGAGGCGCGCTTCGAGTTCATCCAGGAGCGCGCGGCATTTGCCGACGAGGCCACGCTCGACGTCTGATCAACGAGACAAGCACCGATGCCTTTCGACAAACCGAAACGAGGCCCGCTCACCTCACGCGAAGCCGCGGAGGCGGCCTTCAAGAAGGTCACGACCAAGCCGGCAGACCTGCCGCCGGAGCGGCCGAAGGTTCCCAACGTCAAGGAGATGGTGTCGATCCGGCTCGACCGCGAGGTCCTTGACCATTTCCAGCAAGACGGTCCGGGCTGGCAGGATCGCATCAACGACGCGCTGCGCAAGGCGATCGGGAAGTAGAGCGCAACGACGCCGCAAGCCGATGGCTCGGCGGCTATCTATTGGATGACGAGGTGGTCCTTCAGCCTGTCTCCACACTATCCGAAAAAGCAGCAGTACTCATCGTCGTCGACGATTGTCAGAAAGTCTTCGATCGTGCGCGCCTCGGGATGAGGCTGATACGGGTGCCACTTGAGATCGGCCCTCTGCCAGAACACCTTCCAGACTTTCTTCTTCCTGTTGTACGTGGCCTTGGCGATGGGCTCTTCCGCGATCTTGCTCTTGTCTTGCCAATGGGGACGAACGGAGAAGATTTCAATGCTTTGTCCTTGCACACGAAACGCTATGTCGAGTTTTGCTCGAATACGTGGCGGCGGACGCCGCTGTTCGATGAACCGAGCCGCGGCCTTCTCGCATCTTTTCCTTTCAAGCTCGGTGAACGCCACGATCGCTCGGCTCCGACGTGAAGGTCTCCAGCTTATGCGCTTTGTGTTCAACCGGGAATGGCGCGCTGGCAGCCAGACCGCGGTCCGTCTGTCCGGCGATCCCGCGGCCGATTTGTTTGCGGCAAGGTTATGCAATGATAGACTAGCGCCATGACTGCGCTCCCGAAGCACAAGATGACTGTCGATGAATACCTTGCCTGGGCCGAACGCCAGGAGGGGCGGTTCGAACTTTTCGGCGGCCTCGTCTATGCAATGACGCCGGAGCGGGCCGAGCATGCAAAGATTAAATTTGCGGTGCAGACGGCATTGACTGAAGGGATCAGACGGGCACGCATCCCTTGCCATATGTTGCCGGATGGGATGACGGTGCGCATTGATGCCCATACGGCGCACGAGCCGGATGCCCTGGTGTATTGCGGTCCCGAGCTCGCCGGTTCTGCCATCGAAGTGCCGAACCCGATGATTGTGGTGGAGGTGCTTTCGCCGACCACGCGCCACATCGATGCATCGGCCAAGCTCGCAGGCTATTTCCGGATCGCGAGCGTGCACCACTACTTGATCGTCGATCTCGACCAGCGCATCGTTATTCACCATCGCCGGGATACCGGCGATGCGATCGCGACGAAGATCATGGGCCAAGGCTCGCTGCGGCTCGATCCGCCCGGCATCGAGCTGGCCATCGCCGACGTCTTCCGCGCCTGAACGGAACGGCGCAACGGCGCATTCACTTGGCAGCGGCTTGAAAGCTGGTGCTCGGGTGGCACAAGTCAGAGGCGCGTCATGGGGCTGCGCGGCGGGGCTTGCGCTCTGCACCCCGCTCTTTGCCCGCGTGCTCACCCGAGCGGATCAAGTTTATCGCGGCGCGCCCGCTTGTCGAGGGGCCGGGAAACAGCGTTTGATAACTTGTGAATAGTCGAGGTCAACGCCCAGTTCCACGCCGGAGGAAGGAATGACGTCTCCCATCGATTTCTGGTTCTCGATCGGGAGCCCCTACACCTACCTCTCGGTGATGCGGATCGACCGCTTCGAGGATCTGCACGGCATCACGTTCCGCTGGCGGCCGTTCAGCGTGCGCGCGATCATGATCGAGATGGACAACATCCCGTCGCGCAAGCCCGCAAAGCTCGCCTACATGTGGCGCGACATCGAGCGCCGCGCCGCGGGCTCGCTCTGCGACTTTCCCAGGCGCCCGCCCTACCCGCTCCAGAACTTCGACCTTGCCAACCGCATCGCCGTGGTCGGCGCGGCCGAAGGCTGGTGCGAGGACTATGTGCGCGCGACCTACGCCCGCTGGTTCGGACTTTGCGAGGAGGCGGGCTGCGAGCCGAACGTCTCGGCCAGCCTGAAGGAAGTCGGACAGGATCCCGCGCGGGTGCTGGCGCTGGCCCAATCGGACGAGACCGGCCGCGCCTATGCGGCCGCGACCGCGGAAGCCAAAAGCCTCGGCATCTTCGGCGCACCGACCTTCGTCACCGGCGGCGAGATCTTCTGGGGCGACGACCGGCTCGAGGACGCGGTGCGCTGGCACGGCAAGGGCACGCTCGTGAGGCGCTGAACGCAGGTCCTGAATCAAAACCGCTCTGGCCAGCGCCGCGCCGCATGATAGACGCGCAGGACCTGAATACGACTATCCCGTACGCGATACGGAACGATGTCAGGCGTGCGCGGAACCACGAGTTCGCGCGTTCCAGGCACGCGGCCCGGCCTCCCCATCTCCGGCTGGCCGGAGAGAAGCTAATCGACGTTGCGGATGATCTGAAGCACGATCCGCTTCGCTGCGGCTGGGTTGTCCTCGGCAATATAAGCTCGCAGGGACGCGAGATCGTCGACAGCCTCAGGCGACCACTGGACGATCATGGCCTCGCGCGCTTCGGCCGCGGCTCTTCCTTGTCATTGCCCCAGGAGCGCACCCACTTCACAACCTGATCGTGACTGATGCCCTCGCCGCGGTCCATCGACTCTATAGCGCGTTTGACACCTGCGACCTGCCACTCGTTGGCATCGACATATTCACTGATCGCCTCGGCGGTCAGGAACGAGCGGCTACGGCCGGTGCTCTTGGCAAGCTTCTCCAGCCGCTTCTTGACCGCGGTATCGACGCGCACAGTGAAGGTGCTTGACGGCATTGCAACTCCTGAAGCAATCGATTGTGTACATTATAATACACCGCTCTAAGCCGATGGCGAATCTTGCTTGTCCTGGTTTGCCGCCGCACCGGCATTTCGGGCCATGGGTGAGCGACCCACCTTCACTCGCCGTGCGAGCGAAGGCAGGTTCGTATCCCGCCCTTCGCTCGCTGCGCGAGCTACGGTGGGCAAGCCGTTACCGGTTCACTTTTCAAACAGCCCGCGTAGCGCCGCCTTCGCTCGCCATAGCGCGTCAAAGACGCGCGTACACGCGCTGCCGGCCGCGCGTGAACGCGCTGGTGGCGAGATCCGGCGCGCCCCGGCTTCGCTCTGCGAGCCACGCCGGGCACGCAAGGCAACGCTCCGCCGTCCCGGCGACTTCACTTTTCGGGCTGCCGGGCTCGCCCTTTCCCCTTTTTCCGTCTCCCTCGAAACGAGGGAATGGAGCGCCGGGAGGCGCGCGCCCCCCAGTGACGCAGGGGGCGGCGCCTCCCGGCGCTCCACCAGAGAGACATCGCGAGCGGGGCCATGGTCTCCCGCGCTCGCGCATCGCTTGCTTCATCTCCGGTCCGCCCATGACGGCAACCGAAGTTGTGTTTCTGGTCTGTTCTTTTAGGAATGTGTCAAGTGCACGACCAGGACCGCCGGCGTCGCAGGAGAAAGTCCCGGCGCTCAGCGGGGTGCGGCAGGACTGGCCGGTGCAGGAGCCGCCGGTGCCGGCGCATCCTGCGCGGTGATGCCGAGCTTCGGCAGCGTCGGCCGCCAGCGCGCCACGTCGCTGGCGATGCGCGCGCCGAACTCCTTGGCGTTCAGCGTGCCGGAAATCTCGCCCTTGCGCATATGCTCCTGGATCGCTGCAGACCTGATCGCGGTCAGCATGGCGTCTTCGAGCTTCTTCGCCACATCCGGCGGAAGCCCCGCCGGCGCAACCAGGCCGTACCAGTTCTCCATCACCATCTCGGTGTAACCAAGCTCGACCGCGCTCGGGGTGTCCGGCAGCCCCGCGAGGCGCTTGACGCCGAGCACGACGACCGGCCGGACCTGGTTGGCCTGCACCAGCGGCAGCAGCACCGGCGCATCCGCGGGAATGACGTCGAGCCGGCCGGCGATGAGATCCGGAAGCGCGGGCGCGACCCCGCGATACGGCACGTGCGCGATCTTGATGCCGGCCCCGGTGTTGATGAGTTCGCCCGCGATATGCATCGTCGTGCCGGGCCCGGCCGACGCATAGCTGAGGTTGCGCGATTTCGCGAGCGCGACGAGATCCTTGAAGTCCTTGAACGGAAGCTGCGGGTTGGCGACCAGCAGCGTCGGCGACGCGCCGACCATGCCGATGGGATCGAACGACTTCACCGGATCGTATTTGACGTGCGGCTGCAGCACCGCGGTGATGACATGCGCGCCCTGGCTGCCCATCAGCAGCGTCTTGCCGTCGGCCGGCGCCCGCGCCACCGAATCCGCCGCGATCACCCCGCCGCCGCCGGCGCGGTTCTCGACCACGATGCCGGTGCCGAGCGGCCCCTGCATCTCCTGCGCAAGCAGCCGCGCCATCGCATCGACCGGCCCGCCGGCCGCAAACGGCACCACGATCTTGACCGTGTCCTGGGCGCGCGCCGCCGTGCACCCGAGCAGCGTCAACAGAAGTGCAGTGGCCAAGCGGCGCATGACTTCCTCCCTCGCCGCCTTCCTGCCGGAGGCGGCTTTGAGGAATTGTCACGGCAAACACCCGTGCGGTCAACCTGGAGTCCAGCCCCGAAGCTCGCACGACGGCTTCTTTGGACTCGCGCCTCGGCGAGCCGGTGTGTCGATCGAGCGATCCGTGAACAAGCATCGACCGCCTATGCCGGTTGCCCCCGGTCGCGGACTCCTGGTCAGCGCTGCAACAGCGCCACCAGGTAGAACGGCCGCCGGTGCTCCGCGAGCACGGCGAGGCGCGACGAGCGGGCAAAAGCGCGGTGAATCCGGCGAGAGCGCCGCGAGTCGCGGTCCGCGCCGAAGAAGTAGTGGTTGGCCAGGAGACAGATACCGCCCGGCGCGAGGAGATCGGCGATGCGCTCGGCCAGAGCCCGCAACCGCGCGTCGTCCAGCGGCGAGATGTAGTAGAGAACATCGGCCACGGCCACGAGGTCGAATGTGCCGGCGAAGGACCGCGGCAGCTCGAGCAGATCGTGCGCCTCGAACCGCAGGTTCGGCCGGTCCGCATGCAGGCCGCGGGCGCGCGCTATGGCCGTGGGGGCGACGTCGATGCCCAGCACCGCCTCCGCGCGGGCGGCAAGATGGCGCGACAACAGCCCGAGCCCGCAGCCGACGTCGAGGACCTGCCGGAAGCGCCGCGGCGGCAGCAGCGACGCCAACACCTCATACTTCCGGTGCTGGTAACGATAGCGATGCGAGGCGGACGCCCAAGGGTCCGGGTCGGCGGCATAGATGGCCTCGAGCGCGCCCGCCGCACCGAGCGCTGGCCGCAGCCGCTCGAGCCTGGCATCGGTGCGCGCGCTGCGCAGGAACAAGCCGATATCCCGGAACGACATGAAGGCTGGCAAAGCGCCCTACTCCCCGTCGGACGGCAACTTCGTTCCAAGCGCTTCCGTCCCCTCACCCGGAAGTCGCCCCAGCCGGACGCGAAAAGTCATCCGCGCCGGATTGTGCTCGAGATTGAAAGGCAGCCGAACGCCGACGAGCCCGTTCGTCGCCAGTCGCTGCAGGAATTCGCTTTCGGTGTACGTCGCCACACCGAAGTCACTGCGAGCCCGACGATAGGCAGAGAAAAAGGTTCGAACGCATCCGACCATGGCCGCCAGCAGAAACTGGTTCTTGGCCGCATATCGGGCGAGCGCGACGGCATCACGCAATGGACCGACATGCGGCGGTATGATGTCTGCGATGATGATCGCTCCATCCGGCGCCAGGAGCCTGCGCCAGGCGCCAAGCAATCGGCCCACCTGTGCGGGCGGCACGTACTGCACCACGGAGTTGACGAACATGAAGTCGAATGATTGCGCTGGCAATCGGTCGACTTCATCAGGCGCCAGCACACGGATTTTCGTGTTGCCCGCAAAGCGTTGAACGAGACGGTCTCGAACTCCCGGAGCCGCGTCGCACAACACGAGCTCGGCCGCGGAATCGGCGACCAGTCCTGCATGGATGGCTTCGCCGCAGCCGTAGTCCAGCACGCGCGGCTTGCCTGCAGGAAGCAACTGACGGACATGCTCGGCAATGTCACGGTAGTGCACGTCGAGATGCCGTCGATTGACATAGATCGAATGAGGCTGATTCCAGAAATCAGCCCAGTCCTTGGCCTTGACGCCCATGCTAGCCCTCCCGGGACATGGGCTTCTGGCCGGGACTTGCGCGCCGTAGCCGACGCTCCCTCGATCCCGATGCCGGGTGGCCAACTTCAGCCAACGCGTCGATCGGCTGCGCGCAGCAGAAAAGCGTCCTCGGGTTTTGCCGACCAGGCCCGGAGCGATCGCCGGCCGCCGGCCCAAGCCGCACCAGGCCCGCATCCGGCGAACGCTGCCGCCGACCGTTGAGCCTGATGCGGCAGGCCAGTTCGACAAGATCAAGCGCGGCTCGAACCATTTGCAGCGCGCTCATGCGGGTTCGCGAATCGTTGATCCATCGAACCGGGACTTCCAAGATCGGGTAGCCGAGCCGCCGTGCCAGCGCGAGGACCTCCACGTCGAAAACCCAACGCTCGGTCTCGACCCGCGGAAAAATCTCGTCTGCCGCCTGGGCAGAGAACGCCTTGAACCCGGCCTGGCTGTCCCCGACCGGCAGCGCGAACCAGACTCTGACCAGTTTGCGAAACACCGCGCCCAAAAACCTTCGCAGCGGCGGTTGCGGCAACAAAATCGCAGCTTCGTTGGCGGTGCGGGACCCCACCACCACATGAGCGCCGGCTTGCATCAGCAGTTCGCATTTCGGCCATTCGTCGATGCCGACCGAATTGTCCGCATCGACAAACACCCGGAACGCTCCTCTCGCTTTCATCATTCCTTGTCTTACGGCCCATCCCTTGCCGCGGTTGCGCGCTCATTCGATGAGTCTGATGCGCGGCAAAGCGCCCATGAAGGCTCGAACGATCTGCTTCGTGCCATCGAGCGACCCGTCATCAACGATGACAATCTCGGATTGGTAAGGGAGGCGTTCCAAATAGGAATTGATCGCTGCCACCGTGGCTTCGATACGTTGTTCTTCGTTGTATGTCGGAATGATCACCGACAGGCGTATAGGGACGTCAGGATTGTTGAATTCGGTCGGCATTTCGCATCTCCCCGCTTAGCCGATGGGCGCAAAGGCGCCCGGCTCGCCAATGCGAGCCAGCGCGCAGTGGTCAGCAGGAGTGCGTGGTGTTCGGCGGGCGATCGAGCCGGCCGATTTTCCGGTCGACCACGTGGTCGCGGTGCCAGAGGGCCGGCAAGGACACCGACGGGCCTGTGATCGCGAGCTCGGGCAGGAGGATGGCCAGCATGCACATCAGGCGGCAGCATTCGGCCACGTCGCCGCCGTCGGCAGACTCCAAGTGCTGGTGGCCGTGAGCGGCATGCTGGTGGCCGGAAGCGGCAACCTCATCCAGAGACTGGATGTGTCCCCGTTCCGGACTCGAAGGTCCGCCGTGACGGCCCTCGGTCACACAATGCGACGCGTGGACCCGCGTCACAAACATGGCGGCGGCCATGGGAGCGAGCGCGCACAGAACCGACAACGCCACGAGCGCAGCCGCAGACCAGCGTTTCAACGGCGACGCGCGCAACAAATTCCATCCTCGCCCGGCGAAGCAGCCATAAAGATTGCTGTTTGTGGCGAAAGATGGATCAATCTCGACGTTGGTCGAGAGCGCGCCCCGTGAATCGGCTACGCGAGGTTGCAGGACCGCGCCATGCCACACGGCGCGGACGTACTCGATACGGTGGCGCGTGGACGACGCGGCGCGACGGATTTCAGTCGCGCTCAAGCGGAATGCGACGCAGCACCGGAGCCTCAACCACCAGGCGGAAGCCCGAACCGGCAGTATCCTCGAAATACACGCCGTGCTCATGCCAGAACCTCTCGATCCGGACGATGGTGCGCATCGAGGGGTACACCGCGCCGTGCTCGATACGGTGAACGGATTTCTGCGTCAGGCCGATCAGTTCGGCGAAGCGCCGCTGGCTGAGGCCGAGCACCGCACGCGCCGCGCGGGTTTTGGCGGCAAAGGCGGCGCGCTCCAGCCGAAGGACATCATCGAGCGCCGGGTGCGGCCCTCGGGCGACGGATACAATGGCGGCCTCCATGGGCTCCTCCTCATTCAGGTGGTGTCAAAGCGGTGAGCCCCGGCGGCCGAAGCCGCCGGGGCCTGGGGCGGACGGAGGCCCGCGACGTCATCAGCCCCATGTCAGGGAATGAAGTCGCGATGCACGCGCCAGGTCACGTTGACCGAATCCTGGTCCGCATTGGTGTAGAAACCCGGCCCCTTGCCGGAAGGCAGGGAACCGGTCCCAATTTGCGCCCCCGACGAGCCGATCGAAGCCGACTGGAACTTCGAGTAGAGCACGTCGACACCCACATAGAGGTCTTTCGTGATGTTCCACTGCGAGCGCGAGCCGATCTGCCACGTCGAGAAGCTCGGCGTGCAGCCCGCTCCGCCGCCGCCGGGGATCGCACTGGCCACCCTGGCGCAGAAGGCAGCGGTAGCACTCGCGTTGTACGACACGTCGAGATACGAGCCGTAGATCGACGTCCGCAGGGATGGGGTCCAGAAGTGCTCGTAGGCCGCGAACACACTCCAGGCCGTCGTCAGATCGATGGAGTTGCCGGCGGCGGCGGTGCCGCTGAACGTCGCATCGGTAAGCTGACCGAATGCGAACTGATTGCCTTTCCACTTGTTCAGGTATGCAGAAGTACCGCCCACACCTGAGGCGTACCTGATGGCGCCTTCCGTGTAGTTCACCTGGGCCTGGAAGTAGTCGCCCGGACCGATCATCGGCGCGTTGAGCCGCAGACCGCCGCTGACCGCCCAGCCCCACGCGTCGCCGGGATGACCGTTGGCCTCGTTGAAAGCGGGAGAGCCGACGCTACCGCCACCCGTCCCAATGCCATAGTAGGAGGCATTGACGTTGTGAGCGGCCGCAGCCACCTGCGCCGCGCCCCAGGCCTGATCGACGCGGATGTTGCCGACGACATCGGGCAATCCCGTGGTCTGGTTGACGGCGTTGCCCTGGTTGGCGGTCGAGGAGAACGCTCCGGAGAAGACCGTCGCCGTAGTCGCGCCGGGCAAATAGACCGTCTGGCCACGCCGGCTCTGCTCGATGCCGAAGGTTGTAGACACGCCATTGCCCAGCTGTGCGGTGTACCACGCGCCGATCCAGCCAAAGTCGCCGGTGTCCGACGAGCCCATCAGATAGCCGGCGTTATAGGCGGACGCCGCGGTCGAGGCGAAGTCGTAGAACGACGTCGCCTTGCCGAAGGTGAAGCCGGCGATCTGGATGAACCCGCGCGTGAAATACGGCGGCGTGAGTGCGCCGGCCGGCAGCGGCGAACCCTGGTTGGCGTTGGTGTCGTGGGTGTAGCCCAGGATCAGGTAGGTGCGCAGCGTGCCGTACGCGGTCTGCTGGCGGGTGTCGAACGTCGCGATGGTCCGGACGCGCTGGGAGAAGTCGTGCGTGCCGACCCGCGTGCCGGTCCCTTCGGCGCCGGAGAACGGACCGGCGGTGATGCTGCCGCCGCCGTAGCCCATCTGATAGCGGACATAGCCGCCGATCTTCAGGCAGATATCGGTGCCGGGCATGTAGAAGAAGCCCGCACCATACAGGGAGCAAACCTTCACGTACTCGACCGGCTTGGCCTTTACGGGAAGATCGGCAGCCTGTGCCCCCGACATCGCGACGAGACCCGCCGCGGATGCGAGGAAAGCACTTTTCACCATCTTCATTGTTGTTCCTCCGTGTTTACTTCCGGTGGGAGGGTTCGGTCTTCGACCGGAGCTGCGCCCCTGGAAGGTCCCCTTATCTCCCCGCGAACCACCCAGACCCCATACGCACTCGGGATTCCAGACGGGACGACTTGGGGATGCCCCCCTCCGTCGCTGAGCAACCTTAGCCCAAGGGAACTGGCAGGCAATGAAGAACAACCCCTTCCCACAGGCGCAAATGCTGGATTCCCAGGGGGTGTTGCACGAATGGCACGGGGCTGTGCATAACCCCGCGGGCAATCCGTTTGTTCTCGACAACCTCCTGAAATCCATCGCGATTCGACCTTCGAGGCAGTCCGGGAACAGGCACCGAATCCAGGCCCCATATGGGCTTTGTGCCAGTTTGGCGCATTGGCCGGTTTCGGTAACCTCGGCGGCGTTGCGCGCCCGCTACAGCCCGCCAAATCCGCGGTCGCAGCGTCTCAATTCGGCACTGCCGCCGGCGATTGACCGGAAATTCAGCAGACATCCTGCAAAATTATTCGACAGCACCGCGCCCAAAAATTCCCGTGCATCCCTCACATGGGCCTAACGGCCCAGCGCCGTGAGTGTCGCCGCGCGCGCCCGCCCCGCTTCAACATGATTGGGTTTGATCGCGAGTGCCCTGTCGAACGCAGCCAAGGCTTCCTCGTGACGACCGATCTCCTGCAGGGTCAGTCCCAGATTACACAGCAGATCCGCGTTCGCCGGATCGAGCAGCGAGGCCTTGGTCAGGTAGCGGATCGCATCGTCGTAACGCTTGGCTTCACGGAGCGCGAAGCCGAGATTGCTCAGAACGTGCGGCGACTCCGGATTGCTCGCCAGGATCCTTTCGAAGTGCGCGATCGCCTCTTCGAAGCGCGCGCACTGCAGAAGGATTGCGCCGAGATTGTTGTGCGCGCCGATGTTTCCCGGATCGAATGTGAGCGTCTGCTCGTAGTGCGCCACCGCTTCGTCGAGCCGGCCGACGGCTTGAAGCGCGGCCGCGAGATTGTAGTGCGCCTCGATATAATCAGGCTTCAGCGCGAGCGCCCTGCGGATGAGATCGATGCCGCGGTCGGCCTGTCCCTGCTGGAAATAGCTGAGGCCGAGAAAATGCAGCGCCGGATGGTAGGCAGGCTCGGCCTTCAGCAGCGCTTCGTAAGAGCTCTGCGCCTCAACCAGCCGTCCGGCCTGATGCGCTCGCGTTGCCTGCGTCAGCAGGGCTTCCAGCTCAGACGTATTCGGCATTGCCAATTCCGGTCCCCCGACAGCCCTCCTTCGCTAGAGCTTCGGAGGCCATCCTGCTTCGCGTGGAACATTCAGCCAGTCCTGCGGAGCTCGAAGAGCGAAGCAGGATGGCGGAGAGGGTGGGATTCGAACCCACGATACGGTGTTACCCGTATGACGATTTAGCAAACCGTTGCCTTCAGCCACTCGGCCACCTCTCCGTCGCGCAAATCCCTACAGAATCTGAATTTTACGGTCAAATCGCGGCTGCGAAAGCCGCAATTCCCGCGAGTCCTATGGGTCGCGCGGGATGCGGAACAGATGGAGCGGGGTTGGATGCGGCGATAGCCGGCGCGGCGTCAGGCCGCGGCGCGGAGCACCGGCGCGGCAACCACCACCGGCAGCGGGTGCGCCTTAAGCCAGTCGCGCGCCGCGCGCTGCGCCTGGCCGATCTCGGCGTCCTTCATCTCGGCTGCGACCTCGCGGCGCATGCGCGCGCCTTCGGCGTGTCCCTTCATCGCCGCGATGTTGAACCACTTGTGCGCGGTGATGAGATCGACCGCACCCTCGCGGCCGCTCGCGTACACCATGCCGAGCTCGAACAATGCGTCTGCCGTGACAGGCGCTTCGCCGATTCCGGACAACGCAAATTCCAGCAATTCAAAACGAGCCATGACGAACTCCCTGTCCGCGAGCGCCCATCCCTATCAAGCGCCACATCTGCCCCCACGGCCGGTTTGTCCGGTCCGTGGCCGCGATCATCGGCAGAAAATTTGAATCGCTGTTTAAAAGTCGCGATGAATCGAGCGTGAATGCCTCGACTGTTCTTGACGCCCGCAACACGGCGTTAACGCCGCAAAGGCCCGAAAATACTCGATTCCGGAGCGCTGGTGACGCGGCGCTAACCGTCGCTTTTCGCAGGCCGCTAACCAAACGGACGATGCTCACCTCGCCCGCTGCCCGAACAACACCGCCCGCACCTTCGGGTCGCGGACATCGACGCGGCTCGCCTCCTCGACGCGAATATGCATGCCGCGCTGAACCGCCGGCCGCGCGCGCACGGTGTCGAGCCAACGCTTGAGATGCGGAAACTCGGCGAACGGTTTGATGCCTTCTCGTTCGCCCAGTCGCTCCGCGTGCCGGATCCATCCGACACAGGCCATATCGGCGATGGAATAGCCCCCGGCCAGAAAGCGCCGGTCCTTGAGCCGCGCATTCATCACGCCGTAGAGCCGGTTCATCTCGTTGCCGAACCGCTCGATCGCGTATGGCAGGCTCTCAGGCGCGTAGCGGCGGAAATGGTTCGCCTCCCCGGCCTTGGGCCCGAGATTGGCCATCTGCCAGAACAGCCACTCGTCGACGGCGACCCGGGCGCGCTCGTTTTGCGGATAGAACCTGCCGGTCTTGCGGCCGAGGTATTGCAGGATCGCCCCCCGACTCGAACACCGAGACCGGCCGTCCGCCGGGCCCGTCCGGATCGACGATCGCAGGCATGCGGTTGTTCGGAGATATTTGCAAAAACGACGGCTTGAACTGCTCGCCGCTCGCGATGTTCACCGGGATCACATTGTACGGCAGCCCGCATTCCTCGAGCATGATCGACACCTTCCAGCCGTTCGGCGTCGGCCAGAAGTAGAGATCGATCGGCTTTCGGCGGCGCTTCGAAGGCCTTGCCTGCTTGTCGTTTTTGGCGGCAGCCGCCATTCGCGCGTCCCTGTTGTTGTTTTCACGAACCGGGAACGATCGTAGGCTTGCGCCCGCCGATGTCGAGCGGCCGCATGACGGCGGCCGCGTCATCGTTGAGGAGACGCACCATGCTGAAGTATTTACTTGCGGCAGCCGTTGCTCTTGCCCTGGTCGTGGCGCCTGCGGCGCCGTCGTTCGCTCAGGCCACCACAACCGAGAAGACCGATAAGAAGGCTGCCAAGCAGCCGTCGAAGAAGCAGTCCGCCCAGCAGCAGAAGATGAAGGACTGCGCGGTCAAATGGGGCGACTACAAGAAGGAAAAGAAGGTCTCGGGCCGCACCGAGGTGCCGTCGCGGGGTTGGTTGGAAATGAGGGTGGCGTAGTCTCCGAGATGTTCAACCTCGAATCATCCGGCGT
>JAIESI010000387.1 GCA_019746135.1 Xanthobacteraceae bacterium | reverse complement strand
AACGCCGGATGATTCGAGGTTGATCACCTCGGAGACTACGCCACCCTCATTTCCAACCAACCCCGCGACGGCACCGGAAGCCCGTAGCGGGCGCGGCGGCTCATATACGCGTTCGACCGTCCTTATCAGTGACGTGGGTCGCGCGAGGCTCGCCGGGACCGACTGGTAAAGAGCCGTTTCATCCGCTTAGCCGCATCTTTTCGCTGCGTTTTACCCCATTTCTACCGTAGCGATTGCATGCTAAAAGATGGTTCGCAGGGGTGGGCAATTTCACATTTTTCGGGGAGCGGATGCCGAACTGGGCAGTCCAACAACTACGTGTGTCACTCTTTTCGAGTGAGGTCTTCACGCTCACCGAGGCAGTCTGGACAACGATTACCGGGCAGGATGAGGCCGAGAACCGCAACGCAGTTGCCGGCGGCAAGGTCTATTCCGGAAAATTTCTTGGCGGCAAATTCAGCGTCGGTTTTGGCCCGTACCGATGCGACATTGTGCTGGCTCATGATGAGAGTGTTGGCCCAGCAAAAGAGGATGAGGAAATTTCACTTCCGATCATTGGTCCGATGGAAGAGACAATGGAGCCCTTCGTGCGCGCTGTCTCCCCGACCATCGAAGAGGCTTCCTTTCCACTTCTTCGTATCGCCTTTGGCGCCACGCTGATCTCGCCGGCCGAGGACAAGCGAAACTCTTACGTGCAGATAGGCGAGCAGCTCCGCTCGGTAAAAATAGACCCTGATGCCATGCGAGATTTCATTTATCGGGTGAACTGGCCACGGCAGAGTTCGGTCAAGAAGGATTTAGAAATCAACCGTATCTCGACTTGGACCAGCATGTTCGTCAGAGGCGGCCTCGTTCAAATGACCGACAAGGGGGTGTCCGTGGGAATGCACTCTCGGGAACTCCATGCGACCCGTCTCGAATTAGATCACAATACGTCAGCATCCAATACGGAGCCCTTTGAGACGGCCACCCGGCTTCCCATATTGGAGGAGCTAGTATCCTTGGCCCGTGAAAATGCAGCGGCGGGCGAAGTGTCATGACGGTACGCGACCTCCTCTACCCTGAGCTCCAAAGCCCGGAAACCGGCGGTCCCATGTGGGATCGGCTGGACGAGCAAGGCTACACAACGGACCAAGCCATTCTCCCTGCGTCGAAACCGGCAAAAGTCGACCCACGGCTTGGTCTGCATATCACTGACTGGGACACGGCGATGTTCCTTGATACGGGTGCGCCTTTCGACCCGAAGCACATCGGGTTGCACAGGTACCCCAAGCCTCACGTTTTCAGCGGTAATATTCGGTACTCGGGCGACACCGGGACGTGCTTTGTCGTCATCGACCACAATCATCGCACCTATCAATGGAAGACTGTCCGGGATGGGATGCGCAATCAAGTCGTGTACGTTCAGCCTGGGTCCAAGAAGGACACGTTGATCGTCATGGGCGCGCCGGTCACAAATACTTCCGTGACTTCGGCCTCGATTGTCCCGACATACAATACGACGCCGGTCGCGCTCGTTCCGGAAAAGGAGGACCCGCTCGCAGGCTTCGATCGTTATCTTGAGCACGACTGGGACGGCTACGGAGCCGAGCCGATCACTTCCGAGACGGCGGACGCGACACGATTCTTCCTTGAGATCATGCCGAGAATGTTCGGCGATCCCGACATCGCTCCGGGCGTCGACGGTACCGTCGGCCTTCAGTGGGTCTTCCGCGACAAGCCGTTGCGCAAGCTCTTCATCGACATCGGCCCAGGCTACACGTGGGGCGCTTATTGGCGAAAAGCCAGCGGCGAGACCGACACGATTAAGCCGGAGCGAATGACGATGCGCACGTACATAGATTTGGAAGTATTCTTCAGGAAATTGGCGACGTAGGGAATGCCGGGGGCAGGGGGACCAGAGCCGGCGCATCCGGCGGACGTGTGGATGCGCGTCCTTACCGACAAGCGCTATTGGACCAAGAACAACGAGCTCCACTACAAGATTTTCCATAAGGCGCTGGCACGGCCCGATACGCCGCAGGAATACTCTTTAGAGCTCTCCGGCAAGGCGCTCTCGAAGACGAAAGACATCGAGAAAGAGGCGAAGGATTTTTGCAAGCGCGACTTCGCCGGCCACATCTTCCAGACGGTAGAGAATCTGCGCAGCGAGGGCATCGAAGCACTCAAGGTGCTTGGCTGTCGATCGGACGTGATGTACACCCCCTTAGAGGGCAATCCTGCGCACAGCGATCTAGTCTTCTTTGGTCCAGATGATCCGGAGAAGTGGGAGCAGCGCATCGTCGATTGGCTTCAGGAGTTCATTCAGTACGCGTCGCCGACGAACTGCCACATGCTCGAAGCTCTTCGCGGCAAGATTAAGTAGCTGTCGACGCTTACCGCCTGCGTCTCGCTTCAGTCGGCACTCGTCCACGATGCCGTGACGCCGTACATTCGAGCACTATCGCATTAGCGTCGTGGCAGAGGGGAAAACTTGAAGCAGGACGGCACTTCACACCGGTGGGTCGGCGCTGCTCCGCGACTTTTCAATCCACTCCGGCAGCATCATTCCGACCCGGGTAACGCCCCAGAAACATCAAGAATGACCGCCGCTTTGCTGCCCTTTGGCTCGACGCCGGTCGAGGTCGCCTCGAAAAAATGCCAAGCCGCGGGAACAGGCTGTCCGGTCTCACCCACCGGAGCGCGAGAGGAACCCGGGTTCGACAGTCTCCACCGCAGCCGGCCGCAATCTGCGGAATTCGACGACCACCGCGATGCCTCCGTAGCCCAAGGCCAGCAGCCAGAGACCCCACAGCTCGCCTCGCACATCGGACAGTGAAGCTCCGAGCTGGCCCACGTTCACCAGGGCGTCGATCGCGAGCGTGCTCGGGAGCAGCATGGCCACGGTGCGGATGACCGGCGGAATGGCCTCGGCCGGCCACGCGAAGCCCGCGAGGAAGAAGAACGGCAGGCCCGCGGCGGCGAGGACCAGCTGCACGATCAGGGGCCTTCGGAAGATCAGCGCCACGACCATGCCGAGAGCGCCCACCGCCAGCGAGAACGGCAGCGCCACGGCGAGGATCGAGACGACCGAGCCGAGCCGCGGGATGCCGTAGAGATACGGCAGCCCGATCAGATAGAACGGGACGATCACCGCCTCGACGGCAAGGTAGGCCATGAGCTTGCCCAGCACGGTCATCGCCGCTTCGTAAAGCGGATCCTCGGCGCCCCGCGGGCTCGCGCCGTGCGATCCCGGCATCGTCCCGAGGAGCCCGACGCCGATCAGCAGGGTCTGCTGCAACAGCAAAATCAGCGCGCCCGGCAGGATGTAGGTGGCGTAGCCGCCCTGGGGATTGAACAGCTGCACCGCGGTCAACGGCATCGGATCGGTGGCCGCGGCCGCGATCGCCGGATCGACCCCGAGCCCGATCAAGCGCCTGGTCTCGATCCCGACACCAAGGGCGCGCGCCACGCCCGCCACCGCACCCGACATCCGCTGATACATCAGGAAATAGCTGGCGTCGGCATAGAGCGCGACCGGCGATTGCCGGCCATGCAGCAGGTCCCTCTCGAAATGCTGCGGGATGAGCAGGATACCGAAGATGTTGCGGAGATACACCTCGCGCTCCGCGGTCGCCACATCCGGCAGCACCGAGGCCACGGCAACATCGGGCGTGGCGTCGACCAGGCGCGCGAGCTCGCGGCTGCTCTGGGTGCCATCCTGATCGACCACCGCGATCGGGACATTGCGCAGCGCCTCGTTGAGATAAGGCTGCGGATAGAATACGGCATAGACCGCCGCGGCGAGGATGATCACGGCGAACACCGGCCGCAGCGCGAAGATGCGGTGAAGCTCGCTGCGGAAGACCGCAAACAACCTGTTCATGTTGCCGCCTCCGAGAATCGGCGGAGCGGCGGCGCCGCCCCGGCTTCGGTTTGCGCACGCAGAATGAGCAGCCGCCAGGCCGTCAGGCCCGAAAGCACGATCACGAAGATGCCGAGCACCAGCACAGGCTTCAGCGACAGTTCGAGCGGCGTGCCGCGAATGGTCTGGTCGATGCGGGCCATCAGATACCAGGTGCCCGGCAACAGGCTGCCATAGGCGTAAGCGAAGCCGTTCATCGCAATCCGCGGAAAGCCGATGCCCATGAATCCGAACGCCGGCGCGGTCATCAGCGTCGCGATGCTGATCGCGGTGGCCACGGGCTTCAGGACGAGCGCGAGCAGCGATCCGAGAAACAGGCATGACACGATGAACAGCAGGCCCGCGATCACCAGAAGCCAGCTGTGCCCGCGCAGCGGCAGACCGAGAAGCCCGAACAGCACGAGGTCGGACATGCCGAGCACCACCAGAAACAGGACCGTGTAAGGCACAATCTTGCCGGCCATGGCGGGCCAGAGCCCGCCACCCAGCCGGCGCAGCACCTTGAAGCGGTGCCTGCTCGCCGCATCGATCCCGACGGCATAGGCCATGGTGGTGACCATGGCGGTCTGCAACACCGCCGGCAGCAGCGCAGCGAGCAGGAAGAACACGTAG
Organism: Xanthobacteraceae bacterium; assembly: GCA_019746135.1. Classification (GTDB taxonomy): domain Bacteria; phylum Pseudomonadota; class Alphaproteobacteria; order Rhizobiales; family Xanthobacteraceae; genus Z2-YC6860. The sequence goes on along the minus strand of JAIESI010000387.1, from coordinate 28,892 downwards.
TTCAGCGTCGGATTGAACAGCGCATGAGTCTGCACCGGGACCGGCATGACCGCGGCCTGCGCCACCTCGAAAGGCTGGCCCTCGCCGGTTCGCAGCGCCACGCGGATGCCCGCGGCGACCGTCGGCACCGCGGCGTTCACGCCGCGCAGCGTCAGGTTGCCGATGGTGAAAGTCTGGCTGTTGTAGAAGAACACCACCTCCGGCCTGCGGCCCGCGAACACATCGCGCTCCAGATTGAGCGGCAACATCAGCAGCCCGCGCACGCGGCGGGAGACGATCAGCCTGCGGCCTTCGGCCAGGTCGGCGACACGCACCGCGACCGCGGTGTCCGGAGTCGCGTCGACAAAGCGGACAATCGAGCGCGAAAGGTCGGAGCCATCAAGATCGAGCACGGCGATCGGCAGCCGCGTCGCAAGGCCGGCGCTGAAGATCGCGCTGAGCAGCATCAACAGGCCGAGCGGGACCACCGTGGTGATGGCGACGAGAAACGGGCGCCTCCGGAACCAGGAGAACTCCCGCCAGAACACCAGCCAAAAGCCGGGGCGGAGGTTGCCGCGGCGCTGCATGTCAGCGCCCTCGCGCAGCCCGCGCGGTGATGGCACTCATGCCGGGACGCAAGCCTTCGACCGTCTGCACCGGCACGGCCCGCACCTCGAAGGTGCGCAGGTCGAAATCGCCGGTCGCGCGCGTCGCGCGCCAGGTGGCGTATTGGCCCTGCACATTGATCACAGTGACCCGGACCGGGATCACCTGCGACTTCAATGCCGGCACGGTGACTTCGAACCGGTCGCCGATCTTCAGGCCCGACAGCAGATCCTCGCGCATGTTGAAGGTGAACCAAAGGTCCCCCAGGTCGATCATCGAGAACAGCGGCGCGCCGGCGCTGAAGTTTTCGCCGAGCTCGGCGACGCGGGTCGTGACCTGCCCGTTGATCGGCGCGCGGATGGTGAGCTCGGCAACGTCGACTTCACGCTGATTGAGCGTGGCTTCAGCCTGCTTCACCTGGGCGGCAGCCAACGCCTTCTCCTCGTCGCTCGCACCTTTGATCGCCAACTGCAACGCCGCTTCGGCCGCCTCGCGCCTGCGAATGGCCGATTCAAGATTCCGGGTCGCTTCATCGACGCGCTGCTGCGGCGTGTTGCCGCCGCGGACGAGCTGCGCTTGCCGGTCATAGATTTCCTGATTGAGAACGACGTCGGCCTGCGCGGCGGCAACGTCGGCCTTGCGTGCCGCGATCGTTTCCGGGCGCGTGCTGTTGACACGATCGAGATCGGCTTTGGCCACGCCGAGCGCCGCGCGGGCCGCGGCGAGCGCCGCGACCAGTTGCGGGCTTTCCAACTCGGCCAGCAGCACACCGCGCTCGATCGTGTCGCCGACGTTGACCGGAAGCTTGAGGACGCGCCCGCTGACGCGCGGGCTGATATCGACGCGGTTGGACGACACCTCACCTTGCACGGTGAGCGGCGGCGGCCGCGTCGCGAACCACAGCAGCAGAGCGAGACCGACGAGTCCCGCTGACAGGACGAACCAACGGCCAGTTCTCAGAGCAGCAGCCATCGCGAGCACTCCCACAACAGGCGCCCTTGGCTCCGGTCACCGCAATGCCCATAGCGCGTGAGGCGACTTTCCGCGCGCATGGTCTTGCCGGAATTGGGGTGTATTTGCGCCGGACCATTGCGGGCCGCCGCCCCTATTCTTGCACAAAGCCGCCGCGCAGTGCAGCCAGCCAAGAATCAAGAAATTGACGTGCCAGCGCAATCTTGCGCCGACGTTGCACGTTGGTCAGCGGAGGTCGGGTGTCCAATCCACTCCGGCCGCACCACATGGCGCGACCTCGTCCGCGGTCATGCCCGCGGGCAACGCAGGCCCGAGCCGGCACCGGCGCTTTGCGCCAGATCAAAGAGCCGGCGGAACTTTCTCTATACGTAAGCATCATGGCGGCGTCCGGCGGGGCCTTCTACCGTCCTTCGGTGCGCTGACGTCATTGCGATCCACCGATCGTCACTTCGGGCGGGAGAACCATGATCGGACAACTGACAACGAACGAGCGCCAATCGGCCTTGATCATCCTTGTCGTCCTCGCCCTGGGCGGGCTGATCATGACGGTGGCCGGCCAGGGCGACCCGCTCGGCGCGCAGGGCGTGGTGGTGATCCTGATGGCGCTCGCCGGCGTCTTTGCCGTCATCGCCGCGTACTACGCGCCCGAGCCGCCTGCGGAGCGGCTCGACCACTACTACGACGACCCGACCAAGGCCGGCATCATCGTGGCCCTGGGATGGGCCGCATTCGGCCTGTTCGTCGGCGACTGGGTCGCGTGGCAGATGGTGTATCCGGATCTGACGTTCGATGCCGCGTGGTCGAGCTATGGCCGCATCCGGCCGGTGCACACGACGTCGGTCATCTTCGGCTTCGGCGGCAACGCCCTGATCGCGACCTCGCTCTACGTGCTGCAGCGAACGTCGCGCGCGCGGCTGCCAGACCAGTTGAGCCCCTGGTTCGTGGTGTTCGGCTACAACCTGTTCTGCGTCCTGGCCGTCACCGGCTACCTGGCGGGCATCACGCAATCGAAGGAGTACGCCGAGCCGGAGTGGTACGCGGACCTCTGGCTGGTGATCGTGTGGGTCGTCTATTTCCTGATCTACCTGCGCACGCTCGCCCGCCGGAAAGAGCCGCACATCTACGTGGCCAACTGGTACTACATGGCCTTCATCCTGGTCGTGGCGGTGCTGCACATCGTCAACAATATTGCGGTTCCGGTCAGCTGGGGCAGCGCCAAAAGCTATTCGGCGTTCTCCGGCGTCCAGGATGCGATGACGCAATGGTGGTACGGCCACAACGCGGTGGCGTTCTTCCTGACCGCGGGCTTCCTCGGGATGATGTACTACTACCTGCCCGTGCGCGCCGGCCGGCCGATCTTCTCCTATCGGATGTCGATCATCAGCTTCTGGGGCATCACCTTCCTCTACATGTGGGCCGGCTCGCATCACCTGCACTACACGGCGCTGCCGCAGTGGGTGCAGACGCTGGGCATGACGTTTTCGGTGATGCTGCTGGTGCCGTCATGGGCATCCGCAGGCAACGCGCTGCTGACGCTCAACGGCGCGTGGCACAAGGTGCGCGACGACGCGACGCTGCGATTCATGATGGTGGCGGCGGTGTTCTACGGCCTGTCGACGTTCGAGGGATCGTTCATGGCAATCCGCGCCGTCAACTCGCTCTCGCACTACACCGACTGGACCGTCGGTCATGTCCACGCGGGCGCGCTGGGATGGGTCGCGATGATCACCTTCGGGGCGATCTATGCGTCGGTTCCGTGGCTCTGGAAACGCGAGCGCATGTATTCCCCCGCGCTTGTCGAGGTGCACTTCTGGCTCGCGCTGGCCGGCACGCTCGTCTACGTCTTCGCCATGTGGAACTCCGGCATCATCCAGGGGCTGATGTGGCGGACCTACAACGAGAGCGGCACGCTCGCCTACTCGTTCATCGATTCCCTCGTCGCGATGAAGCCCTACTACGCTGCGCGCGCGGTGGGCGGCCTGCTGTTCCTGCTGGGCGCGCTGATCGGCTGCTACAACGTCTGGATGACCATCCGCACGGCGGCCGTGCAGCCCGCCGGCGTGCCGGTTGCGGACCGGCCCGACCCGGCACTTGCGACCGCGCGGGCGCTCACGGCGGGAGAATGACCATGTTCGGGCTGCACTATCGGCTGGAGCGCAAAGCCATCGGCCTCGTGCTGGCGATCATCGGTGTTGCCAGCATCGGCGGCCTGGTCGAGATCGCACCGCTGTTCACGATCCATCAGACCGTCGAGGCGGCGCCCGGCATGCGGGTGTATACGCCGCTGGAGCTCGCCGGACGGAACATCTACATCCGCGAGGGCTGCTACGCCTGCCACTCGCAAATGATCCGCACCCTGCGCGACGAAGTCGAGCGCTACGGCCCCTACTCGCTCGCGGTCGAGTCGAAATACGACCATCCGATGCTGTGGGGCTCCAAGCGCACCGGACCCGATCTGGCGCGAATTGGCGAAAAGTATTCCGACGCATGGCACGTCGCGCACCTCAACAATCCCCGCGATGTGGTGCCGGTGTCGATCATGCCGGCCTATGCCTGGCTCAGCCGGACCGATCTGCGCACCGACGACCTCGGCGCGCATCTCAAGGCCATGCGCGCGGTCGGCGTTCCCTACACCGACGACATGATTGCGAACGCGGCAGCGGACGCCTACGGCCAGGCCACGCCGGACTCGCCGGCCGCCGACGGCGTCACCGCCCGTTACGGCAAAGCCACGGCGGTCCGCGCCTTCGACGGCACGCCCGGCCGGTTGACCGAGATGGATGCAGTCGTTGCCTACCTGCAGATCCTGGGCCGACTGACCGATGCCGCCCACACGACCACGGCCGCAAAGGAATAGGACAATGGGCATCGAGCACGACAGCGCGGTCTGGTTCTCGAAATCGTTCGGCCTGTTCTATCTGATGGCGCTGTCATTGGGCGTCGTCGTGTATGCGTACTGGCCGTCGAACCGGAAACGTTTCGACAACGCGGCGAAGTCGATCCTGCGCGAGGAGGACCGGCCGTGGCGCTAGAGGAACGGGACCCGCACACCGGATATCTGACCACCGGTCATGAGTGGAACGGCATCAAGGAGCTGAACACGCCGGTGCCGCGCGCGGTGTATTTCTTTCTGATCGTGACGGTGCTGTTTTCGCTGGGCTACTGGGTGCTGATGCCGGCCTGGCCGCTCGGGGCGACCTACACCAAGGGTCTGCTCGGCGTCGATCAGCGCACGACCGTCCAGGAGGCGATCGAGCGGGCCGCGCTCGAGCGCGGCGCCTGGATCAAGAGCATCGAGACGGAAAGCTTCAAGGACATTCAGGCGAACCCTCGCCTGATGACGATCGTGCGCCAGACCGGCCGCACGCTGTTCGGCGACAATTGCGCCGTGTGTCACGGCACCGATGCCAAGGGCGGCCCCGGTTTTCCCAATCTGACAACCGGATCCTGGATGTGGGGCGGCGATCCGCAGGCCATCGCGGAAACCATCCGCGTCGGCATCAATTCCGCCCACCCGAAATCCAGGGTGTCGCAAATGATGCCCTTTGGGCGGGACAAGATGCTGCAACCGGCGGAAGTCGACAATGTCGTCGACTACGTGCGGACCTTGTCCGATCCGGCCGCGGCAAAGGACCTGAAGCCTGCCAATCTCGCCGCCGGCAAGACGGTCTTCGATGCCAGCTGTGCGTCCTGTCATGGCAAGGACGGCAAGGGCAATCTCGAAGTCGGCGGGCCGGACCTGACCGACCAGAGCTGGATCTATGGCGGCGACGCGCAGTCCATCGTCGCAAGCGTATGGAACGGCCGCCAGGGCCATATGCCGGCGTGGGAGGGCCGTCTCACCGCCGCCGAACGGAAGATCCTTGCGCTCTACGTGGTCAGCTTGCGGGACGGCAAGCCATGACAGCCGCGCCCGCCTCGAGGATCCGGAGCAAACTGGCGATCTGGCTGCTCGCCGGGGTCGGCGCGCTGATGCTCGTCGGCGCGAACTCGCACCTCGTCTACGTGGCATTGCTTTCACAGCCGGATTGCGTCGAGCATCGGCGCGAAGCGGGCGCCGCAAGCGGCCAGTTCCGCGCGGCGAAATCGTCCTGTGCGCCCGCGCGCCAGGCCCCCAAGACCACAGCGGAGGTCGAGCCGCGATGACTCCCACGATCCCGACAGTGATGCCGCCCGCGCCCCGGGAGCAAACATGGAGCCGCAACCTTCCGCCGGCCATCGCGTTTCGCTGGCTGGCCGACGGCTGGCGCGATCTGACGATCGGGCCGATGCCAAGCCTCTGCTACGGCCTGCTGGTCTTTCTGGTGTCGGTCGTGATCGTCGCCGGGCTGTTCGCTTTCGGCTGGGACTACATCCTGTTTCCGGCCTTTGCCGGGTTCATGGTGGTCGGGCCGGTGCTCGCCATCGGCCTCTACGAAAAGAGCCGGCGCCTCGCCGCGGGTGAAACGGCGAGCCTCTGGGACATGATTTTCGTGAAGCCCGCGTCAGGCGGACAAATCCTGTTCACCGGCGTGCTGCTGTGCCTGCTGATGCTGCTGTGGATGCGCGCCGCCGTCATCATCTACGCGCTGTTCTTCGGGCTGCGGCCGTTTCCCGGCCTCGATCACATCGCGCCGATGCTGTTCACGACGCCGGAGGGATGGGCCATGCTGCTGGTCGGCAGCGCGGTCGGCGCGCTGTTTGCGGCCTTTTCCTTCGCGATCAGCGTGTTTGCCATTCCGATGCTGCTCAACGAGCGCGTCGACGCCCTGACGGCGATGGGGACCAGCACGGCCCTGGTCTGGAACAACCTCCCGGCCATGCTGACCTGGGGCGCGATCGTTCTCGCACTGTTTCTGGTTTCGCTGGCGACCGGATTGCTGGGCCTGATCGTGGTGTTTCCGGTCGTCGGACACGGGACGTGGCATGTGTACCGGGCCATCCGGGCCTAGAGCGCATCCCGGTCAAGATGAACCGGGATGCGCTCTCGATTGTTGCGTTTGCGCATGTCCTTTTCGGAAAACCGGTGTCCACCCCGGAACAAGTCCGGGGCAGGCTTTTTCCGGGACATGCGCCTCTTGCGTTTGCGCATGTCCTTTTCGGAAAACCGGTGTCCACTTTTCCGGGACATGCGCCAGAGGCCGATCGGCCTCGGAATGGAGCAAGCGATGAACTGCTGTGCGCCAACCGCCGCAGCCGCAGCGACGCCGCGCGGTACGGCGTCGGACGAAATCGTGCTGGCCAGCCGCGCGCTCGGCGGCGGCCTGCGCCAGACCGACCTGTCCGTTCCCGGCATTCACTGCGGCGGCTGCATCAAGAGCATCGAAGCGGCGCTCGGCGCACTTCCCGGCGTCACCGCCGCCCGCGTCCATTTGTCGACCCGGCGCGTCACGGTGCGCTGGGACGGCCGCGGCCAGGTTCCGCCGCTGCTCGAGACCCTGTCGGCGATCGGCTACACCGCGCATCTCAGCGACATCGATGCCGAGGCGGACGACGGCACGCTGCGCGAACTCATCGCCGCGCTCGCGGTGGCCGGCTTTGCGGCGATGAACATCATGCTGCTTTCGGTCTCGATCTGGTCGGGAGCCGATGCGCAAACCCGCGACCTGTTCCACTGGATATCGGCGTTCATTGCGCTGCCCACGCTCGCCTATTCCGGACGGATCTTCTTCCGCTCGGCATGGAGCAGCCTGCGGCACGGCCGGACCAACATGGATGTTCCGATATCGATCGGCGTGCTGCTCGCATTCGGCCTGAGCCTCTATGAAACCCTGCATCACGGCCCGCACGCCTATTTCGATGCATCGGTGTCGCTGCTGTTCTTCCTGCTGATCGGGCGGACGCTCGATCACATGATGCGCGACCGCGCGCGCGCCGCCGTGACGGGACTGGCCCGGCTCGGCGCGCGGGGCGCGCTGATCAGGCAGCCCGACGGCTCCGCCGTGTACCTGCCGGTCGGCGAGATCAGGCCCGGCATGACCATCCTGCTCGCGGCCGGCGAGCGCATTCCGGTCGATGGCCGGGTCGTGGAGGGGCGCTCGGATATCGATGGCTCGCTGGTGTCGGGCGAAAGCGTGCCTCAGCCCGCGACGGCGGGCACGGTGGTCCGCGCCGGCATGCTCAATCTGACCGGTCCTCTCACCATCGCCGCGACCGCGGCGGCCAGCGAGTCGTTTCTGGCCGAGATGATCAGGATGATGGAGGCGGCGGAAGCCGGCCGCTCGGCCTATCGCCGCATCGCCGACCGCGCGGCGCGGTTGTATGCGCCGGTCGTGCATGGCGCGGCCCTGCTGACGTTCCTCGGCTGGATGATCGTGTCCGGCGACGTGCACCGCTCGATCGTGATTGCGATTGCCGTCCTGATCATCACCTGCCCCTGCGCGCTGGGCCTCGCGGTGCCGATGGTGCAGGTCGTGGCGGCGCGGCGGCTGTTCGAGCTGGGCATCATGCTGAAGGACGGCGGCGCGCTGGAGCGTCTTGCGGAGGTGGACACGGTCGTTTTCGACAAGACCGGCACGCTGACCGTCGAGGTGCCGGCCTTGGTGAGCAGCGGCTCGGTCAACCCGGAAGCGCTCGCGCTTGCCGGCTCGCTGGCGAAACACTCCCTGCATCCTTATTCACGGGCCTTGGCCGTCCATGGCGACCCGGGACATCCGATCAGTCCGGACTGCCTGTCCGAACAACCCGGGTCGGGACTTCAGGCCCGCATCGGCGAAGCGATCTACCGGCTGGGCCGGCCCGCATGGGCGCTGTCTGCGGCCCTGTCTGCCGATCAAGCCGGCTCCAAGCCGGCCACGGCCGCTGTCGTGCTTGCCAGGGACGGGAAACTCCTGGCCGGCTTCGATTTCGAAGAGCGGCCGCGCCCGCAGGCACGGGAGGCGGTGGCCGCGCTGCGGGCTGATGGCATGGCGGTGGAAATCGTTTCCGGCGACAGCGACGCGCCGGTCCGGCGGATCGCCGCCCTGCTCGATGTTCGCTGTCACGCGCAGATGCTGCCGCGAAACAAGGTCGCGCGCCTGACCGAGATCGCAGCGTCCGGCCACAAGACCCTCATGGTCGGAGATGGCCTCAACGATGCACCCGCGCTCTCGGCAGCCCATGTGTCGATGGCGCCGGCGAGCGCCGCCGACATCGGCCGCAATGCCGCCGATCTGGTGTTCCTGCAGACGAGCCTGCTGGCGGTGCCCCGGGCCATGGCGATCGCGCGCAACGCCAGAGCGCTGACGCGGCAAAATCTGTGGCTCGCCATCGGCTACAACGCGGTCGCCGTGCCGCTTGCGATGCTGGGTCACGTTACGCCGCTGATCGCGGCTGTCGCGATGTCGCTCTCGTCGCTGCTCGTGGTCGCAAACGCACTGCGGCTGGGCCGCGGCACGGCCGTCGATCATGCCGGCCGCACCAGGGCCGAAGCCTCAATGACTGCGGAGCCCGCCCGATGACGGATTTCTATTTTCTGGTGCCGGTCGCGCTGGGCCTCGGCTTGCTCGGGCTCTTCGCCTTCATGTGGTCGCTCAGGAACGACCAATACGAAGATCTGCAAGGCAGCGCCGAGCGCATCCTGCTGGACGACAGCGACCGGCCGATCTCGGGATAGCCGCCGTCCATCGTTTGCGAAGCGTCGGACGGACGCCGATCCCGATCGGTGGGCCTACAGCGACCGCTGCCGCGACACCCCCGATTTTCGTTCCGACATGCCGCGCATCTTTGCCGCGCGGTGCGACCACAGCCGAGCCCCGGCAGCGAAGCCGGGCCGCTCCGCTGCCGCAGGCTGCGACGCCGTCGGTTCCGTCAGTAGTTTCTATAGTAGGCGCCGCGGCGGGCTGTACGGCGGGTTGCTCGGCGCGCCACGCCTGCGACGCTGGTGGCGGTCGCCGGACGACCCACTCTGGCGTCCGCGGTCGTGATCAGGTTGGCCTGCTGGAGTGACGACCAGTTGTCACTGATGAGCATGCACGTGATGCCGGCAGCGGCAGCCAGTGCAAATCGCGAAGTTCGCTTCCAATTCCACATGTGGGCTCTCCTTCGCCAAGGCCCCCCATACCGCAGGTGTCTAAACCTCCACGTTCAAGCGCGATCGATCGGGATCAGACTGCTGCCCCGCGGCGAAAGTATGGTTGCTTTGTGTCCTGGCCCCGAGACCACAGGGCCGGGCGCGGCCGCAAGCAGACATGATCCGCAAAAACCCGAATGCGCCGCGACCGTGCCGCACACCGGCAACCGCGGGACCTACCGCGTCCTGCTACCGGGTCTTGCTACCGGGTCTTGCTACCGGGTCTTGCTACCGGGTCTTGCTACCGGGTCTTGGGTTGAGCGTCGCTGGTCTTCTTCCTTGCGTCGACCGCCTCCAGCGCCTTCCTCGGATTGACCAGGCCCCAGCCGTATTGCGCGTCCTTGCCCTTCGGCCCGAGATCGGTCGCGGTCGCCTCGAGAATCTTGCGCACGTCGGCGGGCGTCAGCGACGGATCGCGCTCCAGCATCAGCGCCACCACGCCGCTCACATGCGCGGTCGCGATCGAGGTGCCGGTCGACATCTGGTAGGTCTCGTCCGGCGCGGGCGCGAGCACATCGACGCCGGGCGCCGCGACCGAAAGCTGGGTGCCCTGGTTGGCGCCGCGGAACACGCCGTCGCGGCTGTCGGTCGCCGTCACCGCGATCACGTTCGGATCGGCGCCGGGATAGAGCGGCGGCGACTTCGGCCCGGCGTTGCCGGCGGCCGCGACCAGCACCACGCCCTTCTCGCGCGCGGTCTTCAGCGCGCGCTCGAGCGAGGGATCGCGCGGGCCGGCGAAGCTCATGTTGATGACGCGGGCGCCCTGGCTGGTCGCCCACTCGATGCCCCTGAGGATGTTGAAGGTGGTGCCGTCGGCCGTGCCCGCGGCCTCGCCGAAGGCGCGGATCGCCAGAATCCGCGCGCCGGGGGCGACGCCGAGCAGCCGGTCGCGCGAGACGATGGCGCCGATCATCGCCGTGCCGTGCGAGTGCGGCGGCTCCTTCACGCCGAGCGTATCGAGCTCCTCCGAGATCGTGCCCTGCAGTTCGGTGTGGCGCTTGTCGGCCTCGGAATCGATCACCGCGATGGTGACGCCCTTGCCGGTGGCGAGGCCGTGAGTCGGGCCGAGGCTGAGCTTGTTCAGCATGTACTGGGCGGGATCGCCCTTGCTCATGCCCGCGCCGGCGCCCTGCATCAGCCGGAAATTATAGTTCGGCTGCGCCACCGCGACGATGCTGCGCAGCTCGAGCGCGCGGATCATGTCACGCAGGTTGCGGCTGCTGGTGAAGCTGAACCGGTAGGCGGTGCGGCCGGTCGTGGTCAGCGTCTGCGAGGCGATGACGGTCAGGCCGAACTCGCGGGCGATGCTCTGTATGACCTCGGCCGGCGCGGTGGACGCAATCTGCACCAGGACCTCGTTCGGGATGAACCGGGTCTCGAACGGCGGCGGCACGCTGCTGAAGCGCTCGCCGCCGTCGCCCGCCACCGGGCGCAGCGGCAGCGGCGGCGGCGTGAACTGGGGCTGGCCGGGAATCGGCGTGATGACCGACGGCCCGCCGGATCCGCCGGCGGATGTCCCCGGCGGATTGCCGAGCGCGATGACGACGAGCGGCCAGGAATTTTCCTGCGGCGGCCGGTAGCTCTGGATCTGCTGGTTCGTATAGAGGTTCGGCGGCACCTGGTCCGAGGCGTCGTCGTTGCCCGGGCTGGTGGTGAGCACGGTCGCGGCGGCGAGCGTATCCGGCTTCGGCTTCAGTGCCGGAAATGACGTGGGCGTCGGAAACCACCAGTCGGTCGAACTAAAGCCCGCCGGCAGGGTCCCGGTGATGGACGCGGCGGATACCGAGCTGACGCCGGACGAACTGCCGTTGCCGACGCCCGGGCCGGTGAAAAACTCCGTGATCCAATACGCAAATGTGATTGCGCCGGGACTCGTGTTCAGGTTCTGCCCGATGACGGCCCCGGTGAAACCGGTGGCGCCTGTAAGCCCCGTCGTCCCGGCCAGCGAGTAGACCTGGTCTATCGTGCCAGTGGCATCGTTCTTGCCGACGAACCCGCCCACCGTGGCAACCGGCATGGTGTTCTGGTCGTAGAGCAACCCGATCGTCCAGGCCTGCTGAATTGAACCGGCATTGACGCCCGCGAAGGCGCCAAGGTTCACGGTGCCGGTCGCGTCGGAGTAAATGTTGGCGTAAGCCGATGTTTTGCTGATCGAACCGCCCAACTCGTTGACGCCGACGATTCCGCCGGCACTCCAAGACCCGCCGCCCGATGGCAGGGTCAGCACCACGCCGAACGCCTCGCTGTACTCGATGGTGCCGCTGTTTCTGCCGACGAGTCCGCCGAGGCTGGAATTGGGGCTTTGCGCAGTGACCGTAGACGACGAGACGTCAAGTCCGCGAACGCTGCCGGCATTTTGCCCGGCCAGTACGCCGACATTGGCGCCGCCTGTGGAGGTCGCCGTGACGATGAAGCTGTCGAGAAAGACGTTGGATACTTCGGCGGTCGACGACAACTGGCTGAACAATCCGACGTTGGCCAGGTTGGAGGTGATGGTCAGGTTGCTGATCGTATTTCCCAGACCTTCGAACGAGCCGGTGTAGGCGCTGCCGTTGCCGATCGGCACAAAGCCGCTGCCGAAGCTGCCCATGTCGATGTCGCGGCCGAGCAGGTAGTCGGCCGACAGGTTGTTGGTCATCGCCTGGACGTCGGAGGGCGTGTTCACCTTCATGTATTGGTGCAGCTTGGCGCCGATACCGATGAGGTTGACGTTCAGCGAATAGTTCTCGATCGGCGCGCTGTACTTCGGGCCGGGGCCGGTCGGATTGAACGCGATGTTGACTTCGCCCCTGGTCGTGATGACCGCGCCCGGCCCGAAGATCACCGTGCCGACACCTGTGCCGGTGCTGTCGGCCACCAGGTTGATCATGTGCTTGTCGTTCGCGCTTCCGACCGTCAGCGAGGTGTTGGTGATGTTGGCGTTGACATTGATGTTGCGATAAGCGGCAAGCCAAAGATTGTTGTCGTTGGCCCACGTGATCGGAGCCGCAACCGTGAGATCGCCCGCCTCGCTGCCGACCGCATTGTTGGTGGTCACGACCACGTCGCCGAACAGCAACGCATTCTGGATCGAGGCGACCGTGATGACGCCGGTTCCCGCGACGGTGTCGATGGTGGCGTTCAGCGGATCGAGCAGCAGGGTGCCGCGCCTGCCGGTTGCGGAGCCGAGGTCGACGTTGCCGTTGAACGTCAGCGTCTGCTTGCCCGACACTTCGGCGAAGCCGCCGTTGCCGGCGAGCGTTCCGCCCCGAGCAAAGATGCTCCCGTCGAACACTGTCGCGCCGTCCGACCAGACAATCACCTTGCCGCCGTCGCCTGACGTTCTGGCGGATGCATCAATGGTGCTTGCGGCATCGACGCTCACCGTCGTCGCCGTCAGGATCGGCCGGCCCTCAAGCTGCGCTTGCGCCAGCGACGCGACCATCGAGTTGCCATACCCGCCGCCGGTGTCGCCGCCGATCAGCACCTTGCCGCCGCCGGTCGCGCCGAAGGCATCAATGGTGGCCGCGGCAAGCACGATGTTCTCGCCGGTCACCTCGACGGTGCCGCCCTTGGCCTTCCTGCTCGAGACGTCGAGCTTGCCCGAAACCTTGACGGTCTGGGTCGGGGCGCCTGCGACCTTGGTCGAAGCCGCGGGCCCGCCCAGCACGATCTTGCCGTTGCGGGTGCCGATGCTGCGCGCCTCGATCACGCCCGAGGTGTTGATGACGGAATCGACCATGGTGCGGGCGGTGACCGCGGAGAGCTGCACCGTGCCGCCGTTGGCTCTGAGCTTGCCGTCGTTCTGCACCAGCGACTTCAGCGTCTGGCCGGTGGCGACGTCCTTCACCGCGGCCGCGATCGAATCGCTGACGCCGATGGTGATCAGCTTGTCGCCGTAGAGGTCGAGCGAGAAGCCGTTGGCGGAGGCGAGCCCGATCTTGCCGAAGGTCGCGGTGATGGTGCCGGAGTTGCGCACGCCCGGCGCGACCAGCGCCGCGAAGCCCGAATTGCTCGCGGTGATGTTGCCGAGGTTGACCACCGACGCGGCCGGATTGCCGGGGATGTTGAAGTTGTAGCGCCCGGCCATGAAGTCGGCGTTGGAGATGTCGTGCGTCGTGGCCAGGAATCCTGCGGTGTTGACCACCGCGCCGGCGCCGATCAGCACGCCGTTCGGATTGATGACGAAGACGCGGCCGTTGCCCTGCAACGTGCCGAGGATCTGCGACGGATTGGGATCGCCGGTGACGCGGTTCAGCATCGTCGCCGACGAATTCGGCTGGATGAAGCGGGTGGTTTCGCCGGCGCCGATGTTGAACGACTGCCAGTTGATGACGGCGTTCTGGCTCGACTGCGTCACGGTGACGGTCGAGGTGCCGGTGCCACCGATCGCGGCCGAGCCGCCGACCACCTGCCCGCCCAGCGGATTGGCGAGCGCGGAGGCGAGGCCCAACGAAAGCCCGAGCGGAACCAGAGCGGAGGTGGCGAGGAGAGTTTTTCGCACGGCCCGCCCCCTATAGACGCAAAGCCGTGATGAAGAAGAAGCGCCAGTCATTGCGGGGACCCTCAATCGCTTTCGCGGCCGACAGATCGACGTTGAAATTGTTCAACCACCCCAGCCGGATCCCGCCACCGGCCGAAGCACCATCGAACGTCGCAGCCGCTGTCCCCACAGGGCTGGTAGAGAGTCTATAGAGCCTTCCCTTGTCGGCATAGCCGTAGAACTGCACGGCCGGCAAGGCGGTTAACTCGCTGCTGGCCGAGAGCGACGGCAAATCGTACCGGAGCTCGCCGCTGACGATCCAGCAACTGTCACCGAGCAGCTCGGACGGGTCATAGGCCCGGCCGAAAACCCGGCCGCCGTAACCGCATTGCTCGGGCACGAGCAGCGCGTTCGCGGCATACTGGCCGTAGAGGGCAATCAAGGCGGAAAAGCGGTCTTTTAGCGGCTGCAGGCGGCTGTAGCCCCCCTCCACCTTGGTGAAATCGACCCGGCCGCCAATGCGCGATGCCAGGGGATTGTCGTTCTGGGTGCTGCCGAGCCCGTCGATGCCCTGGCTCACCGTCATGCCGAACTGGTTGATCGCGCCGAGCGGATCGGCGAAGTCGCCCTCCACGCGCACGCGGATGCCGCGCAGCCGGTCGACCGCCTGCGGCTCGTTCGGCGTGAGATTCCAGAAGCTGTAGTTCTCGCCTTCGAAGGCGAGCGCGGTGACGTTGAGGTTCTTCTCGCGCGAGCGGATCACCGGGAACGAGAAGCCGCCTTCGACATAGGTGCTGCGGGTCTTGAAATCGAGGCTTTGCAGGGTGATGTCGCCCGGATAGCTCCAGCTGTAGATCGCGTTGACGAAGCCGGTGAGGCCCTCGCTGCTCAGCACCTGGCGCCAGCCCAGCGCGGTGTATTGCAATTCCTTGAACGGCACGACGCTCGCATAGGTGAGCGACAGCGCCTCGTGCTGGCCCATCAGGTTGTTGATGGTCGGCGAGATCAGGAATTGCAGCGGCCCGCGCGGCTCGGTGCCGCGGTTGTCGAAGCGTGCGTTCCACTCGACCGGCTTCTCGGTCACCTCGACATGGAGGGTCGCTGCGCCCGGCTCGGTCTGCGAGGCCTTGAGCGTGGTCGAGAACCTCAGCCCCGGCAGGTCGTTGGCGAGCAGCAGATAGCGCTCGAGCGTGCGGATGTTGAGCGGCCGATCGGCGGTGATCTTGGCGGCATAGTCGCTGAAGAAGTCGCGATAGCGCCGGAGATTTTCCGGCCAGACGACGCGGTCGACGTAGCCTTCCACCACCTCGATCCGCACCGTCGCGCCGGACGGCTCGAGCTCCTGCACCGGCACCAGCGCGCGCGACAGCACGTAGCCCGCCGCGCCGTATTTGGCGGTGATCGCCTGCGCCAGATCATAGACCGCCTGCAGCGGCACGCGGCGGCCGATCAGCTCCTGATAAAGCGGCAGGAACTCTTCCGGACCGTAGACCGTCGCGCCGGTGATCCGGATGCCGCGAATGACGATGAAGGTGGTTTTCGCCTCAGCCGGCGCGACCGAGCTCGGCAGGCCGGTCGGCGCCGCGCCGGGCTGCGCGCGCGGCCCTTGCGGCACGATGAAGCGCTCGCGCTCGCGTCCGGGCTGCGCGCCTGACGGAATGACCTGCGCGCTGGCCGCGGACATGGCCACAAATACCGCCGTCAGCATGACCGCGAGCGTTGCGGCGGCGCGAATCCGGACGCCGCCGGCGGACCCTGTCCGCGCCGGCCGCAACCGCCCCACACCTGCTGCAAAGCACCCCAATGCCACTGAACCAGTCCTGGACGAACGCGCGCTATTCCGCCGCGACCAATCCCTTCCGCGCGTTGCGCTTGAGACAATCGATGGCGAAATCGGTGGACATGATGTCGCCGAAGGTCAGGTAGAAATTGCTGAGCGCGGCGTTGTGGTCCTCATCGGTGTTGGCCGCATTGCCATCGGTGATCATGACGGTCTTGAAGTTCAGCATCATCGCGTCGCGGGCGGTCGACTCGCAGCACACGTTGGTCACCGTGCCGGTGATCAGCAGCGTGTCGAGACCGCGCCGGCGCAGCACGGTCTCAAGGTTCGACGAACCCTGGATGAAGGCGCTGTAGCGCATCTTCTCGACGATCAGATCCTGCGGCTCGATCTTGAGATCCGGGAAGATGTCGTAGCCCTTGCTGTCCCGCGACAGCGAACGCCGGCGCTTCTCGAGGCCCTTCGGGCCGACCATGCCGTAAAGCGTCGACCAGCTGGTCTGCGTCTCGTCGGTGTAGGCGGTCTGGATCCAGACCACCGTGCCGCCGGTTGCGCGCACCGCCGCCGCCAGGCGGTTGATGTTGGGAACAATCTCGTGCGCCATGGCGCAGGGGGAATGCGCCACCTCGTGCTTCATGAAGCCGTTCTGCATGTCGACCACGACCAGCGCGGTCCGTGCCGGGTCGAGGTCGTCGAAGATGTGCTCGCGGCCGCGGCGGGCCACCACCCGGTCGATAACCGACTGCGGAATTGAGATTTTATGCATTGCGACGCCCTCCAGCCCAAGGGTCAAATTATGCGGCCTCCCGACGGTTTAGGGCAACCGTTGGAACGAGAAGAGACGCGCGACATTCCGGCCACAGGAAAAAATGTGCCGCGCTCCCGGGAACTTGATCAGGATCAAGACAAAGGGCTGATTTCGGGGCAAGAAACGCCTCGACAAGCAACGTGGAAGGCTTCTAAAAATGACCCGTGCTCAGGCGACGAGCATCCACACCTAAAGCACGACCCAAGCGATTAAGGCCGGATTTCCCATGAATTATGAAGCGTTTTTCGCCGACGCCCTGAACCGTCTGCGCGAGGAGCGCCGCTACCGGGTGTTCGCCGATCTCGAACGCATCGCCGGCCGGTTTCCGCACGCCATCTGGCATGCGCCGGGGGGCCCGCGCGAGGTCGTGATCTGGTGTTCCAACGACTATCTCGGCATGGGCCAGCACCCGAAGGTGGTGGGGGCGATGGTCGAGACCGCGACCCGGATGGGGACCGGCGCGGGCGGCACCCGCAACATCGCCGGCACCAACCATCCGCTGGTGGAGCTTGAGCGCGAGCTCGCCGATCTGCACGGCAAGCAGTCGGCGCTGGTGTTCACCTCGGGCTACATCTCGAACCAGACCGGCATCTCGACGATCGCCAAGCTCATCCCGAACTGCGTGATCCTGTCGGACGCCTACAACCACAACTCGATGATCGAGGGCATCCGCCAGGCCGGATGCGAGCGCAAGATCTTCCGTCACAACGATCTCGCGCATCTTGAAGAGCTGTTGCAGGCGGCCGGGAGCCGGCCGAAGCTGATCGCCTTCGAAAGCCTCTATTCGATGGACGGCGACATCGCGCCGATCCATGCCATCTGCGACCTCGGCAAGCGCTATGGCGCCATGACCTATCTCGACGAGGTCCACGCGGTCGGTCTCTACGGGCCGCGCGGCGGCGGCATCGCCGAGCGCGACAGCGCGATGGCCCGCATCGACGTGATCGAAGGCACGCTCGGCAAGGCGTTCGGCGGTCTTGGCGGCTACATCGCGGCCGACGGAGCGATCTGCGACGCGGTCCGCTCCTATGCGCCGGGCTTCATCTTCACCACGGCGCTGCCGCCGGCGGTGTGCGCGGCCGCGGCCGCGGCGATCCGGCATCTGAAGTCGTCGAGCTGGGAGCGCGAGCGCCACCAGGACCGCGCGGCGCGCGTCAAGGCGGTGCTGACCGCCGCAGGCCTGCCGGTTTCACCGACCTCGACCCATATCGTGCCGGTCGCCGTCAACGACGCGGAGAAGTGCAAGGCGGCGAGCGATCTGCTGCTGGCCGAGCACGGCATCTACATCCAGCCGATCAACTATCCGACGGTGCCCAAGGGCACCGAGCGGCTCCGCATCACGCCGTCGCCGTATCACGACGACGCGCTGATCGATGCGCTCGCCGAAGCGCTGGTGGACGTCTGGCACAAGCTCGGCCTGCCGCTGAAGGCGCGCCCACTCGCTGCTGAATAGAAAAACGATCTGTTTTCAGGCACATCGGCCGCCCCTGACGGGCGGCCGATTGTTCAGGAGTCGCGCGGCAGGCGGCGGATGCGTTGCGCCAGGATCGGCACCAGCAGCGACACCAGCACAAACCGGGACAGGTGCAGCGCGCCGACGAACACCGGGTCGAGATGCAGCGCCAGCGCCAGCACCATCATGGTGTCCTGCGCGCCGGGAGCGAACGCGACGATGGCGTCGGCGACCGGAACCGACAGCAACGTCGTCAGAACCAGCACCGACAAGGTTGCGATGGTGATCGCGACGGTAAACGAACCGACCGCCGCCCCCAGGAAACGCAACAGCGTCAGCGGCGAGGTGTTGGCAAAGCGCGAGCCGGTGATCGCGCCGATGCCGATGACGGCGGCGCTGGCGGCCCACCACGGCAGGGCCGCGGAGATATAGCCGCCGCCGTGCAGGATCGCGGAGGCGAGCATCGCCCCGAACATCAGACCGCCCGGCAGCCGCAGCCGCCAGACCACCACGCCGGCCCCGGTCGAGACCGCCAGCAGAATGGCGAGCTCAAGGAGCGATTCCGGATGCGTGCTGCCGAGCCGCGCCATGATACCCCCGGGCGCATCGAGGCCGAACAAAGCGAGGCCCGACGGAATGCCGACGGTCAGCGCCACCACGCGCAGCGTCTGCACGATGGCAATGGCGCGCAGGTCGGCCTTGTACTCGGCCGAGAGCGTCATGACCTGCGCCAGCGCGCCGGGGCTTGCGCCAAACAGCGCCGACAGCCGATCCCAGCCGTGAACGTATCGCAGATAGGCGCTGGTCGCGGCGATCATCGCGAGCGAAGACACCGCCAGCACCGCGACGCTGAGCGGAAATCTCGCAAGCCCCTTCAGCGTCTCCGGCGAGACCACGGCGCCGAGCGAGATGCCGACCAGAACGTACAGAACGCGGGCCAGCGGGGTCGGGACATCGAGCGGCCGTCCGGCCAGCGCCGCCACCGCCACGCCGAGCAGCGAGCCGGTCACCAGCCCCGCGGGAAAACCAAGCCAGGTCAATAGGATGCCGCCGGCCGCAGCAATGGCGAGGGTTTCTGCCGTGTGCCAAAGCACGGCTTGGCCGGGAAGGAATTGCTGGGGCATCGCCGCGATCAATGCCGCGCTGGTTCGGCGGCGTCAAACGCCACCCATGGATTTGCGCAGCACTGGGTCCCCGCTTCCGCGGGGACGAACGGGGATGGAGCGCGTAACTCTCTCAACGTCCGTCCCCGCGGAAGCGGGGACCCAGAGTCACAATCCGACGTTTCAATTTAAGCGGATCAGGCGCTAATGCCGTCCGCGCCCGAGCGCGATGCGAACCAGATCGGCGGCGTTCCTGGCGCCGAGCTTGTCCATGATGCGGGCGCGGTGAATCTCGATGGTGCGCGGGCTGATCTTGAGCGACCGGCCGGCCTCCTTGTTGGAGGCGCCGGCCACGATTTCCGCGAGCACATCACGCTCGCGCGGCGTCAGCGTGTTGAATCCCTTGCGCTCCGCCATTCGCTCGACGGCGGCCGGTCCATTGCCATTCACACGATCCGGCATGAGCGTTACACCTCGCTCCGCGATCCGGACACGATCGCTGCCGTCAACGTTGCGTCCGTCGCGCGCAAAGATCAAGCCGTCTGATCAAAGTTCGCGCGCCGCGCGGCGCTTCGGCAACACCGCGCGGCAACCGACATGCGGTGGCCTTAGGAGCGCTTCGCCAGGAGGTCGCGGATTTCCGTGAGCAGAACTTCCTGCCGCGGCGGCGTGGCGGGCTTGGCCTCTTCCTGCTGGCGGAATTTCTGGATCATGTTGACCAGCGCGAACAGCACAGCCGCGACGATCACGAAATTGATGGTGATGGTGAGGAAGGCGCCCCAGGCCAGCACCGCGCCCTGCTTCTTCGCTTCGACCAGGCTGTCCGCGGTCACCTTGCTCGACAACGGAACGAAGTAGTTGGTGAAGTCGAGGCCGCCGGTGATCGCACCGATGATCGGCATGAAGATGTCGCCGACCAGCGACGTGACGATGCCGCCGAAGGCCGCGCCGATGATCACGCCGACCGCAAGATCGAATGCGTTGCCCTTGATCGCGAAGTCCTGAAATTTCTTCAGCATTGCTGCCTCCTTCACCCGCTGAGATCGATGCCTGACAGCTTACGAAACGTCCGGCCGCGCGCCAGCGCCCGGACCGCACTTAAGACTTTCGTCCATAGCCTAGTCCACTGAAATCAAAGGGGTTCCGGACGCTTTTGGTGCAGGTGGACAACCCCACGGGTCTGTGGTGATTGTGGCCTCGAAACGGGCCGGTCCGGCGGCGCGCCGGCAACCGGCCCGTGGGGAGACGACATGCTGCAAGGCTGGGTCGTCATTGCCGTAGCGCTCGGCTACATCGGACTTCTGTTCCTGATAGCGAGCTACGGGGACCGCGTCCGCCGTCTCGGCCGCGAGGGACGCGCGCGGCTGCTGATCTATCCGCTGTCGCTGGCGATCTACTGCACGTCGTGGACGTTCTTCGGCTCGGTCGGCTCGGCGTCGCGCAGCGGCTATGAGTTCCTGACCATCTATATCGGCCCGGTGATCATGATCGGGCTGTTCGCACCGCTGATCGCGCGCGTGGTCCGGCTGGCCAAGGGCCAGAACATCACCTCGATCGCCGACTTCATCGCCGCCCGCTACGGCAAGAGCCAGGCGGTGGCCGCGACCGTCGCGCTCATCGCTATCATTGGGACCGTCCCCTACATCGCGCTGCAGCTCAAGGCGGTGTCGTTCTCGCTTGAAACCATTATCGCCCATGTGGTGCCGGCCGGCGAACCCGGGCGCCCGATGCTGGGCGACATGGCGCTGTTTGTCGCGCTGTCGATGGCGGTGTTCGCGGTCCTGTTCGGCACCCGGCATATCGATGCCACCGAGCACCAGGACGGCCTGATGCTCGCCATCGCCGCCGAGTCCATCGTCAAGCTGGTGACGTTCCTGGCGGTCGGCATCTTCGTCACGTTCTGGATGTTCGACGGGCCGGTAGCGCTGTTCAGCCTCGCCTCGCAATCGCTGCCGGCGGCTTCGGTGCTGACCCGCGAGCCCGCCGCCGACACGCTGATCGTCATGACGCTGCTGTCGTTCTTCGCGATCCTCCTGCTGCCGCGGCAATTCCACGTCGGCGTGGTCGAGAACAACGACGAGCGCGAGATCAAGCGCGCGCGCTGGATGTTCCCGATCTATCTGGTGCTGATCAACCTGTTCGTGGTGCCGATCGCGATCGCGGGTCTCCTCACCTTCCCCGCCGGCAAGGTCGACGGCGACATGTTCGTGCTGGCGCTGCCGCTGCACGCCGGATCGAACGTGCTGACCATCGCAGCCTTCGTCGGCGGCCTGTCGGCCGCGACCGCCATGGTGATCGTCGAGACGGTGGCGCTCGCCATCATGATCTCCAACGACATCGTCATCCCCTGGGTGCTGCAGCGGCGCGCCGCGCTGCTCGCGGCGCGCGAGGACGTCGGCTCGCTGCTGCTCACGGTGCGGCGGCTGGCGATCTTCGCCATCCTGCTGTTCGCTTATCTCTACTACCGCTCCGCCGGCGACGCGCAGCTCGCCTCGATCGGCATCCTGGCGTTCGCCGCCATCGCGCAGCTCGCACCGGCGTTTTTCGGCGGGCTGATCTGGCGCAACGCCACGGCGCGCGGCGCCATCGCCGGAATGACCATCGGCATTCTCATCTGGGCCTATACGCTGCTGCTGCCTACCTTCTGGGACAGCGCCATTCTCGAGACCGGGCCGTGGGGGATCGAGGCGTTGCGGCCGCAGCACCTGTTCGGCCTCACCTTGCCGCCGCTGGTTCATGGCGTGCTGTGGAGCCTGTCGCTCAACATCCTGACCTATATCGGCTTCTCGCTCGGCCGCGCGCCGAGCCCGATCGAGCGCGTGCAGGCCGATGTGTTCGTGCCGACGCTCGCGCCGATGGCGCCGAGCTTCCGGCTCTGGCGTTCGTCGGTGACGATCGAGGAATTGATGTCGACGGTCGCGCGCTATCTCGGCGAGGAGCGCACGCGACAGTCGTTCGAAAGCTTCGCCGCAGCGCGGCGGATCAGCCTCGAGCCGGACGCGGAGGCCGACTTCGAGCTGATGCGCTATGCCGAGCATCAGCTCGCCTCGGCGATCGGCGCGGCCTCGTCGCGTCTCGTGCTGTCGCTGCTGCTTCGCAAGCGCACCGTCTCGACCAAGGCCGCGCTGAAGCTATTGGACGACGCCAACGCCGCGATCCACTACAACCGCGAAATCCTGCAGACCGCGCTCGACCACGTGCGCCAGGGCATCGCAGTCTACGACAAGGACATGCGGCTGGTCTGCTGGAACCGGCAGTTCGGCGAAATCCTCGACCTGCCGCCGGAGCTCACCCGCATCGGCGTGCACGTGGAGGAGATCGTCCGCCACAACGCCGAGCAGGGCGCGCTCGGACCCGGGCCGATCGAGCCGCTGGTGCGCGCAAGGCTCGAACAGTATGCCACGATCGACAACGAGCCGTTCCTCAAGCGCTTCACCAACCGCGGCCTCGTCGTCGAGGTCCGCACCAACCGCATGCCGGACGGCGGCATCGTCACCACCGCAACCGACATCACACCGAGCGTCGTCGCCGCCGAGGCGCTGGAGCGCGCCAATGCGACGCTGGAGATGCGGGTGCGCGAGCGGACCACCGAGCTCACCCGCCTCAACGCCGAGCTCGGCCGCGCCAAGGCTGCGGCCGAAGAGGCCAACATCTCCAAGACGCGGTTCGTCGCCGCCGCAAGCCACGACATCCTGCAGCCGCTCAACGCCGCGCGCCTCTACGTCACGTCGCTGCTGGAACGGCAGGGCCGAAGCGAGGACGGGCGGCTGATCGAGAATGTCGACGCCTCGCTCGACGCCGTCGAGGAGATTTTCGGCGCGCTGCTCGACATCTCGCGCCTCGACACCGGCGCGATGCGGGCCGAAGTCGTCAGCTTCCGCATCGACGAGCTGCTGCGCCAGCTCGAGGTCGAGTTTGCGCCGCTGGCGCGGGAAAAGGGCCTCAAGCTCAAGTTCATGCCCTGCTCGCTCGCGATCCGCTCCGATCGCAGGCTGCTCCGGCGGCTCCTGCAGAACCTCGTCTCCAACGCGATCAAGTACACGCCCAAGGGCCGCGTGCTGGTCGGTTGCCGGCGGCGCGGCGGAAAACTCCGCATCGACGTGTTCGACACCGGTCTCGGCATTCCCGCCTCGAAGAAGCGCGTGGTGTTCCGCGAATTCCTGCGGCTCGACGAGGGCGCCAAGGTGGCGCGCGGGCTGGGCCTCGGATTGTCGATCGTCGAGCGCATCGGGCGCGTGCTCGACCACAAGGTCGATCTGCGCTCGACGCTCAAGCGCGGCTCGCGCTTTTCGGTGGAGGTGCCGGTCACGACCGCCGCGCCGACGCAGGCGCAGCGCGAGGCCGCGCCCGTCGACCACGGGCAGCTCCTCGGCATCACGGTGCTGTGCATCGACAACGAGCCGAAGGTGCTGGACGGCATGGAGACGCTGCTGGGAGGCTGGGGCTGCCAGGTGCTGAAGGCGCCCGACCTCGCCACCGCCGTCGCGGTGATGACCGAGGCGCAGGCCGCGCCGCAGGGCCTGCTGGTCGACTACCATCTCGACCGGGGCACCGGGCTCGATGCCATTGCCGAGCTGCGCAGGCGTTTCGGCGCCGACCTGCCGGCGATCCTGATCACCGCCGACCGCTCGCCGCATGTGCGCGACGAAGCGGGCGCCCGCGACGTGCAGGTGTTGAGCAAGCCGCTCAAGCCCGCGGCGCTGCGCGCGCTGATGGCGCAGTGGCGGGTGCAGCGGGTGGCCGCGGCGGAGTAAGCCCCGACAGCGGGTTTGGAATACCATTCAACACTGAATCGGTCATGCCGCACCCAGGACCACGAGTGCCGGAGCTTGCGGATCAGCGCCAAATTTAATGAGAGTTCGCGGCCTGCGGCCACTGGCCCAATTCGATCTTGGCGGCGGCGATCACCGCTTGCGTCCGGCTGTCGACGCCGAGCTTCTGCAGGATCGCCGAGACGTGCGCCTTGACGGTCGCCTCCGACACCGAAAGCTCGTAGGCGATCTGCTTGTTGAGCATGCCCTCCGACAGCATCATCAGCACCCGAACCTGCTGCGGCGTCAGCGTGGCGAGCCGCGCCATCAGCGCCGCGGACTCGGCGTCCGAGCCGCCGGCGAGGTCGACGTCGGGCGGCGTCCAGACCCCGCCGCCGAGCACCCGCTTGATCGCGTCGCGCATCTGCTCGACGCCGAGCGTCTTGGGGATGAAGCCCGACGCGCCGAAATCCATGCAGCGGCGAATGACCGAAGGATCGTCGTTGGCCGACACCACCACCACCGGCACGCTGGGATACTGCGCGCGCAGGAACATCAGCCCGGAGAAGCCGCGCACCCCCGGCATGCTCAGGTCGAGCAGGATCAGGTCCACCTCGCCGCCCTTGTCGAGCAGCTTGGACATCTCCTCGAAAGTGCCCGCTTCGGCGATGTTGCCCCGATCGATCAACCCCACCACCGCCTCGCGCAACGCGCCACGGAACAGCGGGTGATCATCGGCAATCAGCAGGCGATATTTCGGATCGCTCAAAGCCCGTCCCCGATCACGGGCCGTGCCCCGGCGGGGCCGGTCCCGGATTCCTATGGAATCTATCTTATCCGGGCCGTCAAATACATTCGCCAGCCCATCAGCCCGCCCGGGACCCGACGAATTGCAGCACCACCTCGCGGCGGTGCGACCTCGCCCGGTGCTCGACCAGGTAGATGCCCTGCCAGGTGCCGAGCGCCGGCGCCCCGCCATGCACCGGCACGTGCAGCGCAACGCCGGTCAGCATGGATTTGATGTGGCTTGGCATGTCGTCGGGGCCTTCGACGGTGTGCACCCAGGGCCCGTCGGCCGGCGCAAGGCTCCGCAGCGCGGTGATCAGGTCGGTCTGCACGTCGGGATCGGCGTTTTCCTGGATGACCAGCGCCGCCGAGGTGTGGCGCAGATAGAGCAGCAGGGCGCCCTCGCCCGCCCCGCACTCCTTGAGGAAGCGGACCGCCTCCGGCGTGATATCGGTAAAGCCTTCGCCCTTGCTGTCGATGGTGAGCTCCGCGCTCGCCAGGAGGTCCGGCGCGATGCTGCGAATCGCCGACATGCGGGCGGTCACGGCTTTGCTCCGTCGGTGTCCTGTCAGCTCTTGCGCTGGATGTCGCGTTGCAGGTCGAGCATCATGTCGACGAGCTTCTTCCAGACGTTCTTCATGTAGGCGATGGCGCGGTCGAACTCGGCTTCGCTCGGCGCTCCCTTCGGGGCGTTCTCCGAGGTCTCGGGGATGCTGGCCGGCGGCACCGGCCGGGTCTCGGCGGTCGCGCCGCCCGGCAGGTCGAGCCCCTTCGCCAGCATGGTTTTCTTGAGTGCGGCGTTCTCGCGCTGCAGCCGCGCGATTTCGCTCTCGAGCGCCAGGCGTTCGTCGGGAGCCGCCTTGCACGACCAGCCCACGGCGCTCGCGCTGCATTGGGCGACCTGGCCCGTTACGGAATCGAGCCGCACGAAGCCTTCGCCGACGCGGTGGAAGGCATAGCGGCCGCCGTCGGTCGAAGGCGGCGCCGGCTCCGCCTGGGTTTGAGCCAGATCCTGACTTTGGCTTTGCGCCGGAGCGCTCAGAGGCGGGGCCAAGACAAAGGCGGCGAGCAGAGCGGCGAGGATGGGACGCGACATCGGTCGTCTCCAATGGCGGCTGAAAGGATCACTCTGGACCGCAATTGCGGCACCGCGACGAAGACTAAAACCCGAGACGGCCGGCGCTGGCAACGCACTGCACACAAGAGCCATTCTGCCGCGCCCATGAAGCGGCCTAACTTGCTGAGAACACAAATGAATCATCGAGCGGCCCAAGGTGTGGCATTTCTTGACTCGCCAACACCCAATCACTATGGTCCGCGCGGCTTCAAGAAAGGTAGGAACCGCCTGTATTTGCTTGCATTGCCGCAGTGTCGAACGTGAGGGCCGCTGACCATGCCCGAAGGCACGCGCGAGGGAAGCAGGACCGGCAACCGGCCCGACGAAGAGGCTGATCTCTCCGCGAGGCTCCAGCGTCTCGGCGAACGGCTCGAGCACCAAAAGGGCACGGGCCGGCAAGTCGAATCTGGGTCCGGTTCGAAAAGCGATCCGTCGGCAATCGCCCGCGGCTTTCGGCTTTCCACCGAACTGGTCGGCGGCGTCGCGGTCGGCGCGTTCATCGGATGGGCGCTCGATCGCTGGCTCGGCATCTCGCCATGGGGGATAATCGTGTTCCTCCTGCTCGGCTTCACCGCAGGCGTCATCAACGTGATGCGCGCCGCCGGAATTTCCAGCGGACCCGGGCAGCGGACACGGTAGCTTCGGAAAGTTCAGCGACGGGACTTGCAAGGACTTAAAGGGCGATGGCTGCCGACCCGATTCAGCAATTCGAGATCCAGAAGATCGCGACGCTCGGCCATATCGGCGGGCACGAGATCGCCTTCACCAACTCGGCACTGTTCATGGCGATCACCGTGGTCGGCATCTGGGC
Organism: Xanthobacteraceae bacterium; assembly: GCA_019746135.1. Lineage (GTDB taxonomy): Bacteria > Pseudomonadota > Alphaproteobacteria > Rhizobiales > Xanthobacteraceae > Z2-YC6860. The sequence continues at coordinate 2,235 of JAIESI010000387.1, read as the reverse complement.
GCTGCTGGTCGGCGGCAGCAGCAAGCGCGCGCTGGTGCCGGGCCGCATGCAATCGATCGCGGAGCTGTCCTACGAATTCGTCGCCGACACCATCAACAGCACCGCCGGCAAGGAAGGCATGCGGTTCTTCCCGCTGGTGTTCACGCTGTTCATGTTCATCCTCGTCGCCAACATCATCGGGCTCGTGCCCTACACCTTTACGGTGACGAGCCACATCATCATCACCGCCAGCCTGGCGCTGCTGGTGTTCTTCACCGTCATCGGCTACGGCCTCTACAAGCACGGCCTGCGTTTCTTCGGCCTGTTCGTGCCAAGCGGCATTCCCGGCTACATCCTGCCGCTGATCGTGTTCATCGAGGTGCTGTCGTTCCTGTCGCGGCCGCTTTCGCACAGCGTTCGACTGTTCGCCAACATGCTGGCCGGCCACATCACGCTGAAGGTGTTCGCGAGCTTCATCACGCTGCTCGGCGGCCTCGGCATCGCCGGCGTGGTCGGCGCGGTGCTGCCGCTGGCGATGGTCGTGGCGCTGACCGCGCTGGATCTGCTGGTCGCGTTCCTGCAGGCCTACGTGTTCGCGATCCTCACCTGCATCTACCTCAACGACGCCATTCACCCGGGCCACTGACGGCCCGCAACCACTCGCAACCAACCTCGAACAACCAACCTCAAGAAGGAGTTTTCTCATGGATCCAGTGGCCGCGAAGTACATCGGTGCCGGTATCGCCTGCATCGGCATGGGCGGCGCCGGCGTCGGCGTGGGCGCGATCTTCGGCAACTACCTCGCCGCGGCGCTGCGCAACCCGTCGGCCGCCCAGGGCCAGTTCGGCAACCTGATCTTCGGGTTCGCCGTGACCGAGGCGCTCGGCATCTTCTCGCTGCTGATCGCGCTGCTGCTGCTGTTCGCGCTCTAATTCAAGAGAAACCGGCTGAACCACGATGGCGACTGGCGCGCACACTGAACAACCGGGCGGCAAACCGCCGTTCCCGCCGTTCAACAAGGAGACGTTCGCCTCCCAGTTTGTCTGGCTGGTGGTGTTCTTTGTTGCGCTCTATTTCATCATCAAGCGGCTCGCGATCCCGCAGATCGGCGGGATCATCGAGGCGCGCAGCCAGAAGATCGACGGCGACCTCGCCGACGCCAAGCGCCTCAAGGACCAGTCCGACGCGGCGATTGCGGCTTACGAGAAGTCGCTGGCGGACGCCCGGGCCCGCGCCCAGACGCTGGCCGGCGAGACCCGCGACAAGCTCGCCGCCGAGGCGGAAGACGCCCGCAAGAAGCTCGAAGCCGAGCTGAACGTGCGTCTCGCCAAGGCCGAGCAGACCATCGCCGCGACCAAGACCTCGGCGATGGCCAACGTGCAGGGCATCGCCACCGATACGGCGAGCGCGATCGTCGAGCGGCTGACCGGCGCGGCGCCGTCGGGCGCGGCGGTCCAGGCCGCCGTCGCCGAAGCGCTCAAGCGGTAGGACATCGGCCATGATGCAGCTGCTGCAAAATCCGGAAACCTGGGTCGCCGTCGCCTTCGTGCTCTTCATCGGCCTGATCGTCTATGTCGGCGCCCACAAGAAGATAATCGAGGCGCTCGACCACCGCTCCGCGCGTATCCAGAAGGAGCTCGACGACGCCCGGGCGCTGCGCGACGAGGCGGCGAAGCTGCTCGCCGACTATCAGCGCAAGCAGAGGGAGGCCGAGCGCGAGGCCGAGGCGATCGTCGCCGAAGCCAAGGCCGAGGCGGAGCGGATCGCCGCCGAGTCCAAGACCAAAATGGAAGAGTTCGTCGCCCGCCGCACCAAGCTGGCCGAGAGCAAGATCGGCCAGGCCGAGGCGCAGGCGCTCGCCGATGTGCGCGCCGCGGCGGCGGAAGCCGCCGTCACCGCCGCCGAGAAGATTCTTCGCGACACCGCCAAGGGTCAGGTTGCCGACAACCTGATTGCCCGCGGCATCGCCGACGTCAAAGCCAAGCTCAACTGACCGGCTCGACGGCGCCGCCGCGCAGCAAAGGCGCTGAAATTCAGGGCCGTGATGTTTTGTCACGGCTGCTTTGACATGCGCGCTGCTGCGCGGATTTGCTTGTGAACAACCGGTGCAGAAGCGTTCCGATGCGAAGGCTTCGCTTTCCTTGCCTGCAACCCCGTCCATAATCCTGCCACGCGAATCAACCTAGTACCCGGAATCAGAGCTGAGTGATACGGCGGCCTTTGAAGGGCTTTTGGCGGACTCGTTTCTTGGTCCAC
>JAIESI010000058.1 GCA_019746135.1 Xanthobacteraceae bacterium | reverse complement strand
TGCCGCAGGTTCTGGCGGAAGCCCGTCTCGTCGATCGTCAGGTCCGCGTTGAACGGCACCAGCGCCGCCGCCCAGATGCCCTTCATGTGCGTCCTGGCGAATTCCTTGGCTTCGGTCCGGCGGTATTGCATGGCGGTTGCTGCTCCTGATTGGGACGCATCATGCCCCAATTCGAACGTTGCGCGAACCGCCGTTTGGGTATCGCTGCCAGACCGCGCGAAGTGCCCCAAAATGCGTCACAAAGCCTGGGAATTAACGATAACCGGATATGGAACATTCTAATTGCCCCGGTAAATTGCCATTAGTCAGTGCGAGTCGGCGTCTTTCCTTGGGGAGAACAGACGATGAAGCGCGCTGCGCTGGTGGCGGGCGTATCCGCCACTGCCCTGATCTGTGCCTTCACCGCCTGCGCGGCGGCGGCACCGGCAGCGACGCAGTCCTCATCGTCGCGCTTCGGCTTCTTCCGCCAGCGGGCGTTCGAGCAGCCGGTCAGGCCGCCCGAAAAGAAATCAAAATATCTCGACGGCAAGCCGGCCAAAGACAAGTCCGCGCTGCACGAAGCCGACAAGACCCCGCCGATCCCCAAAGGCCCGCTGCACATCATCGTCTCGATCGACAAGCAGCGCGCCACGCTCTACGCGGACGGCCAGGTCGTGGCGCAGACCAAGATCTCCTCGGGCACCGCAACCCATCCGACGCCGATGGGCGTGTTCAGCGTGCTGCAGAAGAACAAGCATCACGTCTCCAATCTCTACGACGCCAAGATGCCCTACATGCAGCGGATCACCTGGTCGGGAGCGGCGCTGCACGAAGGTCCCCTGCCCGGCTATCCGGCCTCGCACGGCTGCGTCCGTCTGACGAACGATTTCGCCCAGCTTTTGTGGAAGGTCACCAAGATCGGCGCGCGCGTCATCATCAGCCGCGACGAGCCGGTGCCGGTCGAGATCGCGCACGAGCGGCTGTTCGTGGCCAAGGCACGGACGGAAGAGCCGAAGGTTGAGTCAAAGCCCGAGCTCAGGCGGGAGCCTGCTGCGCCCAAACCAGAGACCAATCCGGGGCCTAAGCTCGAGGTCATCTCGGAGCGCAAGGCCGTGCCCGCCCGCAGCGGCGAGACGATCGAGACCCGCGCCGCGATGGCGACGGTCAAGACCGCGGACGCGACGGGCTCGCTGCGCGGCCCGGTCCTGCCCGACGTGGCCGTCAAGCCGCTGGTGCCGGGGACCGCACGCAACACCGCCGCCGCCGAGCAACCGACCAAGCTGCCCTTGCACGGCGACGTGGACGAAATCGCGATGCCGCCCGCACCAGCCTCCACGAGCGCAACCACGGCTGCCCGGCGTCCCGCGCCGGCCGTGGCTGAACGTCCGGCACCGGTTGTCGCCGAACGCGCAGCGGCCATCCCGGCAGAGGCGATGGCGAAACAGGACCGGATCGAGCCGCCGGTCGCGCCCGCCGTTGCGCCAGTCGCCGCTGGAGCGCCGGCTCCCGCGGCGGTCGCGACCGCGCCGCCGCCCCGCAAGGGCACGGTGTCGGTGTTCGTCAGCCTGAAGGAAAACCGGGTCTACGTCCGCCAGAACATGGAGCCGCTGTTCGACGCGCCGGTGTCGGTCGCGCGGCCGGGCGAGCCGATCGGCACCCATGTCTACACCGCGATGGGCGCAAAGCCCGACGGCAGCATGCGCTGGACCGTGGTGTCGATCCCGAGCGCCTACAAGGCCGAGCCCAAGGCCGAGTCCAAGATCGAGCCCAGGGTCGCCGACGCCGGCCGCAGGCCACGCAGCGAGAGGCCCGTCAGGGCCGTCGAGCCGCAGCCCGCCCCGCTGCCGAGCGCAGGCGCAGCGCTCGACCGCATCGTCATGCCGCAGGACACGGTCGAGCGGATCGCTTCGCTGATCACGCCGGGCGCCTCGCTGATCGTCTCCGACAACAAGCTGAGCGGCGAAACCGGCGCCACCACCGACTTCATCGTCGAAACGCGGCCGATGTCAGACGCCGCCGACGGACTGGCGCGCCATCAACCGCGACGGCTTCCGCCGCGGCAGTACTACTGAACAATACGGGGTCGGGATCGGCGTCTTGCTGAACGCCGGCCCGTTGCCGCCTTCGGCGACGTCGACCCAGACCAGCCAGTTGTCGTCGTCGCGGGCGTCGTGGTCCTCGCGGAAGTGGCTCAGGCGCGACTCGGTGCGATAGAGCGACGCGCCGAGGATGAAGCGCGCGGCGAGCAGCATCGCCTCGGTTTCCTTCAACCGCACCAGCTCATGGGTGTGCGGCGCCGAGATATTCTTGAACTCGTCGGCGAGCCGCGACACCTGCTCCAGCGCGTTCTGCAGCCGGTCCTCGCGCTTGAGGATGCCGATGTCGTAGGCGAACATCACGCCCTGAAGGTCGCGCAGGATGCGATCGGATTCCGCCTTCGATTTCTCATTGAGCGGCGCACGGACCTCGGCGTGCAGCGCCCGCACCTCGGCGGGGTCGAGCCTCGGCGCGGGCGTCCGGTCGAGATCCTCGATCGCGCTGCGCCCGGCGATCCAGCCGTTGCCGACGCAAAGCCCGATATGGAAGCCCGCGAAGTGGTTGGCGCAGCCCGACTGCGCCAAGCCCGCGGACAGCAGTCCCGGCACGTCCGAGCGGCAATCCGCACCGGTGCGGATGCCCATCTTGGTCATCTGGTTCAGTGCGTAATACGGCGTCTTGCCGAACATGTCGGTCTTGGCTTCGTCGCCGAGCTTGCGGAAGAAGTTGTCCATCCATTTGACTTTGCTCTGGATGAAATAGTCGCGCAGGTGCTCGGGGATCGCCGACATGTCGAGATAGAGCGGCGTGTTGCCTTTGCGGTTCTCCATCGCCATCGCCCGGGCGATGCGCGGCACATCGGCCTCGTCGCCCCACTCCGGCTCGTAGCTCTGCATGAACGCCTCGCCCTTGGCGTTCACCCATTGCGCACCCTCCTGAATGGCGAAGGTGATGCCCTCGAAATAGAACTTCGGCGTGCCGGGCCGCACGTAGGAGAATTCCGCGTTGCGCAGCGCCGCGCCCGCGCGATAGGCGAGCAGCGTGCCGGTGCCGGTGATGTCGCGCACGAAGCCCGAACGGAAGGTGACGGCGTTGGTCGCGACGATCGTCGCGCGCGCCTTGATGACGTTGAATTCGCCGGTGCGGCTGTTGATGCCGACCGCGCCGGTGATCCGCTCGCCCGCGCCGCGCATCAGCCCGGTGACGAACAGCCGGTCGATGAGCTGCACGCCCTCGCGCTCGAGCGCGAGCCGCTGCTTCCAGGCGAATTCGAGCCCGCCGCCCTCCGGATACATCACCCGGGCAAGGTCGAGGCCCCGCGTCGGCCGGCGCTTGTAGCGGCCCTCCTCGTCCTTTCCGAAATGCATGCCCATCGCCTCGAAGTCCTTGAGGCGGGCATGCGAGTCGATCAGCGATTGCCGCACCAGCTCCTGGTCGGCGATGCCGTCATTGCCGGCGACGATCTCGTGCAGGATGCCGTCGATGTCGTCGCCCGGCAGCGCGACGATGGTCCAGGCGTTGGAGAATGCCGTGTGCCCGGTGCGGCCGATCAGCCACGAGTCCACCAGCGTGACGCGCGTGCCGGGCCGACCGTTGCGCTTGGCCGACAGCGCCGCCATCAGGCCGCCCGCGCCGCCGCCCACCACCAGCACGTCGGTGTCGATCAATGTCCCGTCGAAGCGATCCATGCTGCTCGCCTCACCAGGGCCGCGGGCGGTTCTTCACCGAGGGATGCACATCGACGATGTGCTCCGGGCAGAAGATTTCGCAGCTGAAGCAGGTGATGCAGTGTTCGCGGAATTTGATGACCGGAAGCAATCTGGTCTGCCGCAGCCCATCCATCTCGGCCTGGACCGGCTGCGCCTCCATGTGGATGACGTCGGCCGGGCAGACGACATCGCAGATGCCGCAACCCGTGCATTTTTCCAGTTCGATGCTTTCGATCATGCCGTTTCATAGCAAACGGCGGTGCCCCTGACAGCCGACTGGTGACGGGCCCGGACGCCATATTGCCCAAACACATGGGAGCCCTGCGCGGGCCGCTGCGCCCGAACCTCACTGGAGCGTTGTCCCGGTTTTCCGGCTTTGGCAGCATCCGAAGGCTTCTGCATCGGAGGAAAGCGCCATGCGTAGCCGTCAGCATTCCCGAACCATGGACCGCCGCGGTTTTCTCGGCAGCCTGACGCTCGCGGGCGCTGCCGTTGTTGCGCCGGGCACCAGCACCGCCCGCGAGCCCGGGCCGGACGCTCCGGTCAGGCTCGCGCAGGCCGGACCGGCCGCATCGACACCGGCAGCGGCCCCAGTCGTCAAAGCCGCCGAGCGCGTCGCCGGCAGTGCGGTGAACCACGCGTATGCGGTGAAGGCCGGATCGTGGGTCTTCCTCAACGGCCACGAGGCGTACGATTTCGAGAAGGGCCTCGCACCCGAGGTCGAGGGCCCGCCCGGATATCCGCTGAGCGGGCGCCCGCCGCTGCGCCGCGAGGCCGACTACATCCTCAAACGCATGCGCGTCATTCTCAAGGAATTCGGCGCAGACCTGACCAACGCCGTCCGGGTCGATCAGTTCTACACGCAGGGTCCCGCCGTGTCGGCCTATCACCTCGCCCGGTTCGCCGAATTCGGCGGCTATATCCCGCCGAGCACGTCGATCATCATGGAACGCTGCTTCACCGGCCGCACCAACACGCATGCGACCCTGCTTGCCGCGGTGCCCGGGCCGAACTGGGAGATCGAAAAGTTCACCCTGCCCGGCCAGCCGATCTCCGCATCCGGCTACTTCCCCGCCGTGGCGGTCAACGACTTCGTGTTTGTCGCCGGCAACATGGCGCTGCTCGACACCGGCGAGCTGCCGCCCGCGGTCCGCATCCGGCCGACGGCGCGCTGGGGCGGGCAAACCGGCTTCCGCCGCCAGGTGGCCTACACCATCAAGGAGCGGCTCGAACCGTCGCTGAAGGCCGCCGGGTCGTCGCTCGACAACTGCCTCAAGGCGCAGGCCTATGTCCGCGGCACGGACAACTTCCCCGATTTCATGGAGGTCTGGTCACAGCATTTCAAGGACATCCCCTGCGCCCTCACGGTGGTCCCGGCCAAGGACTACGCGAGCTCCGAGGGGTTGATCGAGATCAACCTGATCGCGCTCAAGAATGGCGCGACGCGCCGCAAGCAGGTGGTGTCCGTGGACATGCCGGAGCTGGCCACGTTCGGTCCCTGCGTCCGCGCCGGCGAGCTGGTGTTCCCGTCGGGCATGATGGCGGTCGGCCGCGACGGCGCGGTGCCGGCGGCCGGACAGGCTTCGGCGTTCGACGGTCTTTCGCTCGCGGGCCAGGCGCAAGGCGCCATGCTGCTGTCTTACGCCGAAGCGGTGTGCAAGGCCGTCAACGTGCCGATCCGCAATGTCGTGCGGGCGCAGTATTTCCTGCACGACATGCGCGACTTCGCCGGCGTCGCCGCGGCCTGGTCCGACCGCTACGGCAAGACACCGCATCCGTTCGCCTGCGTTCAGGTCCCGGGGCCGTTGTTCGCAGCGGGCGCGGCGGCGATCGCCGACTTCTGGATCTACGCCGGCTGATCAGGCGGTCCGCGGCGCCGCCCCCGCGACGACGTGCGCGACCGATGCCCGTTCCGGCACCGGATGCAGCGAGGCGATCTCGACGCGGTTCCTTCCCCGCTCCTTGGCGCAATAGAGCGCCTCGTCGGCGCGGCCGAGCAGCGCCGGAATATCGATGACGCCCGGCTCCGCGATCACCATGCCGACGCTGACCGTGCCGCCGACCGGACGGCCGTCGACCTCGGCCGCGGCGGCCTCGAAGGCCAGACGGATGCCCTCGGCGGTGGCTTGGCCCTGCTCGCGGCCCGCGTCATAGAGCACGATCGCGAACTCCTCGCCGCCAAGCCGGCCGAACAGATCGTTCGGCCCGAGCTTGCCGGCCACGACGGCCGAGAACATTTGGAGCACCCGATCGCCGGCCGCATGACCGAACTGGTCGTTGATCGACTTGAACCGGTCGAGATCGGCCAGCAGCACCGCGACCGGGCGCACGTCTGCGCCTTGCTGCTGGCCCAGCGCCCTCACGCCCTCGAGGAAGGCGCGGCGGTTGGCAATGCCGGTCAGCGGATCGATCAGCGCCGCGGTCTTGTGGCGAAGCTCGGTGCGCTCCTTGGCCATCGCCAGCAGGATGAAGGCGATGGCAATGGTGAACAGCAGCGCCTCGAAGCTCAGCACCGTGAGCCAGACGCTGTCGAACACCTGAGCGTCCGGCGACCAGGGCAGCACCTGCGACAGCGGCGTCCGCAGCATGAACAGTGCGCCATGCGCGAACAGCATGAAGATCGCGGGCCAGCGCGACACCAGCGGTTCGCCGCGACCGCGCCAGAACTCGTAGGCCGTCGCCCAGGTGTAGGCGGTGATGATGCCGGAGGCGAGCAGCACCTTGGCACCAAGCGAGTCGGCAAGCCACGGCGCGCGGCTCACGAGGAGCCATAAGACCGCCCCGCCGAGCAGATACACCGGCTCCACGGGGCGTCCGTCGAACACGCGCGCGCCCGACCACATCACGGCGAAAGCGGTGAACAGCACCGCGTTGGCAAGATCGATGGAGATCGCGTCCGGGACCGAGCCGTACAAGCCGAACAGCGCCACCGAGGCGGCGCGCAGCAGATGCGCGCACGCCCACCAGGCCACGGCATGAATCGACGAGTTCTGGATCCAGGCGAACAGCAGCAGCAGGCCCAGCATCGCCTCGACGTAAATGGTGACGAGAAACAGCGTGTTGACGTCGAGTCCCATCGATTTCATCCGCAACTGGAGCAACGGCCGGCGCGCGCTTCCCTATCCGGCGACCCTGCGCCGCAACAAACAAGAAGTGGTGAAACCGATGAGGCCGCCCACAGCGGTTGCGCCGTATGGTTTCAACGACGTTGCGAATTTTCCCGCAAATGCAGCGAACCGCGGCAGCCGACGTGGTGAAAGGCGGCGAAATCCAATAGGGATGCCGGCGGATGGTTGAAAAACCCGAAAAAGCCGGCTCCGCCGCCCCGGCCCTTGTCTGGTTTCGGGACGATCTGCGCCTCGCCGACCACCCGGCGCTGGCGGAGGCCGTCAAAACCGGACGGCCGGTCATCTGCCTCTATGTGCTCGACGAGACGCCGGCGTTGCGGCCGCTCGGCGCGGCGGCGCGCTGGTGGCTTGCCGGCTCGCTGCGGGCGCTGTCTGCAGCGCTGGCAAAGCACGACGCGGCGCTGGTGCTCCGGCGCGGACCGGCTATCGAGAGTGTCGCAAAGCTCGCGAAAGAGAGCGGTGCCACGACGGTGCACTGGAACCGCCGCTACGGTCCCGGCGCGACCGTCGACGCGGCGCTCGAGCAAAAGCTCGAGCGCCAAGGCGTCAGCGTTGCGACCTTCCAGGCCAATGTGCTGCACGAGCCGCCGGTGCCGGGCAAAGGCGGCAAGCCGCTCATGGTGTTCACACCATTCTGGCGCACCGCACAGGCGCGGGGCGCCCCGCGCGCACCGATGCCTGCGCCGCGCAGGATCCAAGGCGTGAAGGGGGTTGCCTCGGACGATCTCGCCGGCTGGAGGCTCGAACCCACCGCGCCGGACTGGGCCGCCGAAATGCGCGGCACGTGGGTCCGCGGCGAAGCCGGTGCGCAACAGCGGCTCGGCGAATTCCTCGATGGCGAACTCACGGGCTACGCGACACGCCGCGACCGCCCCGACCTGCCCGGCACGTCGCGGCTGTCGCCGCACCTGCGTTTCGGCGAAGTGAGCCCGTTTCAGGTCTGGCATTCAACGCAGCTTGCGGCCGATGTTGCGACCCATGTTGCGACCCATGTTGCGACCCATGGCGGACGCGCCCAGCGTCCCCGCGCCGCCGACGCCGAGAAATTCCTGTCGGAGATCGGCTGGCGCGAGTTCTGCTATCAGTCGCTGCACCTCAATCCCGATTTTCACATCCGCAACCTCGACCGCCGCTTCGACCGCTTTCCGTGGCGCAAGGACCGCAAGGCGCTGCGCGCCTGGCAAAAGGGCATGACCGGCTATCCGATCGTCGACGCCGGCATGCGCCAGCTCTGGCGCACCGGCTGGATGCACAACCGCGTGCGGATGGTGGTCGCGTCGTTTCTGGTGAAACACCTGCTGATCGACTGGCGCGAGGGCGAAGCGTGGTTCTGGGACACGCTGGTCGATGCCGACCCGGCGAACAATCCGGCCAGCTGGCAGTGGGTCGCGGGCTGCGGCGCCGATGCCGCACCCTATTTCCGCGTGTTCAACCCGGCGATCCAGGCGGAAAAATTCGATCCGGACGGTGACTACGTGCGCGCCTTCGTGCCGGAAGCCCGGGACGCGGGCGGCCTGTTCGGCAGGAGCTATCCCGCGCCGATGGTCGATCACCAGGCGGCGCGCGAGCGCGCGCTGGAGGCTTTCGCGACGATCAAGAGCTCGCCCGCCGGGCGGACCGACTAGGACCGCCTGTCCGGTTTGTTGTCACGAAGCGCCTTGCGCGTGACTGCGATAAATTGTGCGACGAGCGGCGAGCCGTCGCTTTCGCGCACAACGAGGGCAAACGCGGTTTTCACCGTGCGCTCGCGCAATGGCCGATAAACGACCGTATCCGGCCGGAGGTGTTGCATCGACTCGGGTACGATAGCGACGCCCAAACCCGCACCGACCAGCCCGACCAGCATCGAGAACGGCCGCGCCTGATATGCAAAGCGCGGACTGAAACCGGCTCGCTCGCAATGCGAGACGATCTCATCATGATATCCGATCGCCGCCTCGCGCGGCGAAATGAGAAACGGTTCGTCGGCAAGGTCGCGCAACGACACCTGCTTCTGCCGCGCCAGACGGTGGTCGCCGGGCAATGCGACGACAAACGGATCGTCCACCAGCCGATGCACGGCAATGCCATCGCTGCGTACCGGCAAGCGAACAATTCCGATATCGATCCTGCCCTGCAGCAAGGCCTTGATCTGATCCGTCGTGGCGAGCGATTCAAAGCTCAGATGAACACGGGGATGACGCGCATGAAATGCGCGCAACATGCCCGGCATGATCGAGTAAGCCGCGGACGCCACCATGCCGAGCGAGAGCGTGCCGATCTGGCCGCTCGCCACGCGCCGCGCCTCGTCCGATGCGAGGTTCAGATCGTTGAGGAGCGACTTGGCGCGGATGAGAAAAGCCGCGCCCGCCGGCGTGAGTTCGACGCGCCGCCGCGTGCGCTGGAACAGCCGTGTGCCGAGCTCCTGCTCGAGCAGCGCAATCTGGCGACTGAGCGGCGGCTGACTGAGGTTGAGACGCCGCGCCGCCCGCCCGAAATGCAACTCCTCGGCAAGCGCGCAAAAGCTCCGCAGGTATCGCAGCTCCATGACTCCAGATATACAAAATGGGTATCAAACTGCAACGAACTATATATTTGTTGTTGACCTGCTTTCCTCCTAAGCATTGGCGCGGGAGGAGCCACGCGTGGAATTCATTACAACCAATCCGAACATTCGCGGCTGCAGGATCGCGCTCAGGCGCGGCGGCAAAGGCCGACCGCTGCTCTACCTGCACGGCGCCGATGCCGATCCCGCCGTGCTGCCGTTCCTGACCGAGCTGGCCGCTCATTACGACGTGCTCGCGCCGGAGCATCCCGGCTTCGGCCGCTCCGACGAGCCCGACTGGCTCGAGAACATTCACGACCTCGCCTACTTCTATCTGGACTTTCTGGAGCAGATGAAGCTCGAGAATGTCTTTGTGGTCGGCAGCTCGATCGGCGGCTGGCTCGCGCTCGAGATCGCGATCCGCAACAGCTCACGCCTCGCGGCCCTGAGCCTCGCGGCGCCCGCGGGCATCTACGTGCCGGGCTTGTCGCGCGGCGACGTGTTCCTGTGGCCGGCCGAAGAGCGCGTGCGAAACCTCTATCACGATCCCGCGCACGCCGAGCGCGCCCTCGCCGCAGTGCCGACGGCGGACGACCTCGATGCCGTCCTGAAGAACCAATACACGTTTGCCCGGCTGGCCTGGGAGCCGAGGCTGTTCGACCCGCATCTGGCCAAATGGCTGCATCGAGTCGACAAGCCGACGCAGATCGTGTGGGGCGCCGACGACAAGGTGCTCCCGGCCGCATACGCACAGGAGTTCGCCCGCCGGATTCCAGGCGCGTCCAGCCACATCATCCCCGAATGCGGGCACCTGCCGCACGTGGAGAAAAGCGGCGAGCTTGTGCGCCTGCTCCGCGCATTCGAAGGCGACCTTCCCGTGAGGACTGCGGCATGAACATCCTGATGTTTCACTTGATGCCGTATCTCGCGCTCGACACCGCCAAGGCCGCGCAATACCCGGCATCGTGGGTCACCTTGTCGAACGAGCTCTACGATCCGAAGCAGGGGGCGGAGCTCTACAACCGCTATCTCGACGAGCTCGAATATGCCGAGACGCTCGGATTCGACGGCATTTGCGTCAACGAACATCACAAGACGCCGTACGGCATGATGCCCTCGCCGGCCGTCACCGCCGCGGCGCTGTCGCGCCGGACGAAGACCTGCCGGATCGCCATCCTCGGCAATGCGCTTCCCTTGCGGACGCATCCGTTCACCATCGCCGAAGAACACGCGATGATCGACAACATCACCCGCGGACGATTGATCTCCGGATTCGTGCGGGGCATCGGCGCCGAGTATCACGCGTTCGGCGTCAATCCGACCCAGTCGCTGGAACGGTTCCGCGAAGCCCATGACCTGATCGTTCGGGCCTGGAGCGAGCCCGGTCCGTTCGAGTGGCACAGCCGGCACTACCATTTCGAATACGTGAATGTGTGGCCGCGCCCCTACCAGCAGCCGCATCCGCCGATCTGGATCCCCTCGCAAGGCAGCCGTGAGACCATCGAGTTTGCCGCGGATCCTTCGCGCAAGTACACCTATCTGCAAACCTTCAGCGCGATCAGCGCGGTGCAGAAGAACCTGCACCTCTATCGCGACGTCGCGCAGGCCTACGGCTATACGCATCATCCACGCCAGCTCGGCTGGGCCACGCCGTTGTACGTCGGCGACACCGACGAGCAGGCCCTGGCGGAATGCGCGCCGCACTACGAGTTCTTCCGCAACGAATTCCTTTCGAAAATCCCGCTCGAGATGGTGATGCCGCCGGGCTATGCGTCCCGGCAATCGGCCAAAGGCATCGTCGCCGCGAAGACCGCGGCTCACGACAAGATCGACACCAGGCGAGCCAACGAACTCGGCATGATGACCTGCGGCAGCGCCAAAACGGTCGCGGACAGGCTGATCCGCTACCAGAAGGAAATCGGCTTCGGAAATTTCCTGGCGATGATGCAGTTCGGCACGATGCCGGCCGATATGACCCGGCGGAGCATGGAGCGGTTTGCGGAAAGCGTGATGCCGCTGCTGCGGAAGGCTTCGCGGGAGCAGCACGGCGAATTCGGGTTCAACTGACGGCAGTTGCGAAGGCAGTCTGCAAATAATGGCCCGGTGCAGGGCCGTGAGGGGAAGGAAAGCATGATGATGAAACGGGCCCTCGGCCGCATGATCGCCGTCGCGCTGGCCTGCGCAATGGCCGGCGCGGCGACCGCGCAGGAGTATCCGAGCCGCCCGATCAAGCTGATCGTCGGGCTCGCACCCGGCGGGCTCGCCGACCAGATGGCAAGGCTGATCGCGCCCGGCATGTCGCAGGTCCTGGGGCAGCCGGTCGTGATCGAGAACCGGGTCGGGGCAACCGGAGCGCTTGCGGCCCGGCAAGTGGCAGATGCCGCGCCGGACGGTCATACGCTGATGATGGTGCTCGACGGCACTCTCGTGCTCGGCGCCGCATTCAACCCGACCACCAATTTCGACCCGGTGAACGACTTTACCCCGATCACCAAGGTGATCGAGACGCCGTTGTCGCTCGCCGTCAACCCGTCGCTGCCGGCAAACGATCTCGCCGGATTGCTGAAGCTGACGACGGCGCCCGGCGCCAGGCCGTATTTCTACGGCAGCGCCGGGATCGGCAGCTCCGGGCATCTCGCCGGCGAATACCTGAAGCAGCTTTCGGGCATCCGCATGGAGCATGTGCCGTACTCCGGCGCAGCCGATGCGATGCGCGACACCATGGCGGGCCAGATCTCGCTCATGGTCGCCTCGGTCGGCACGTCGCTGTCGCTGGTCCAGAGCAACAAGCTCAAGGCCCTCGCCGTCACCGGAAAGACGCGGATCAAGCAGATTCCCGATGTTCCCGCTGCGAGCGAGAGCGGGCTGGCCTCGCTGAAGGATTTCGATGTTCAGGCCTGGGCCGCCGTGGTCGGGCCTCCCAAGTTGCCGCCCGCCATCGTCGAGAAGGTGCGCGACGCCATTCTGAAGGCGCTTGCGGACCCGAGCCTGGAGGCGAAGTTTGCCGCATTCAGCGTCACCCCTGCGACCTCCACGCCGCAAGACTTGCAGAAGCAGGTCGCCCATGAACTGGGGCAATGGAAGCAGGTGATTGCCAAGGCCAACCTGCGCGGCAACTGACCCGGGCCGCGCAAGCAAAGAACACCACCGGGGCCGCTCGTTGAGGCGGCTCCGCGCCACGCCAAGCTCCAACTCATCAAAGAGACGCCGTGACCGATCCTCGCATCAAGCATGCCGTGAACTGGCTTTCACGCTTCACCGTCAACGGCGTGGCCGCCAGCGATTTCCATGATGTCCTCAACTCGCTGGAGCGCTGGGAGGATTGGTGCCGAGCCTGGTCGGCCCGCGCCGGCGTGCACGAGGACCTTGGACGGCAGGCTCTCGCGGAGAGCTGCTTCGTCAGCGCGGCCGATCATCTGACGCGCGCGGCCGCATCTTATCACTTCGCAAAATACCTGTTCGTCGAGGACATGCAGCAGATGCGGGCGGCTCACGCGCGTGCCGTCGAATGCCTGAATCTCGCATTGCCGCATCTCGATCCGCCAGGCGAGCGCGTTCTCATTCCATACGAGGGCAAGGAGCTTGCCGGTGTGCTGCGCCGGCCGCGCGGCGTGGCACGGCCTCCGATCGTCCTGATGACCATGGGACTCGACTCGACGAAGGAGGAACTGACGACCTTTCAAGACAATTTCCTTCGCCGCGGCATGGCCATCCTCGCTTTCGACGGACCCGGACAGGGTGAAGCCAAGTACGACTTTCCGATCCGGCCCGACTACGAGAACGTCGCCGGTCCGGTCATCGACTGGCTCAGCGGCCGCGATGACGTCGACGTCACCCGCATCGGCATCTGGGGTATCAGCCTCGGCGGGTACTACGCCCCGCGATCAGCGGCCTTCGAAAAGCGGATCAG
The DNA here is from genome assembly GCA_019746135.1 of Xanthobacteraceae bacterium. Taxonomy (GTDB): domain Bacteria; phylum Pseudomonadota; class Alphaproteobacteria; order Rhizobiales; family Xanthobacteraceae; genus Z2-YC6860. The sequence continues at coordinate 19,831 of JAIESI010000058.1, read as the reverse complement.
GGCCTGCATCGCCAACTGCGGCCCTTACAATTGGGGCGCGCTCTGGGACAAGCTGCCGGACCTCACGCGCGCCGCCTATGTCCGGCGCAGCCATAGCGCCACTGAAGCCGAAGCGCATCGGAAGGCATTCGAGCTGTCCTTGGAAGGCGTCGCCGGGAAGATCGAATGCCCTCTGTTCGTCATTGCGGCCGGCCTCGACCGGCTTTGCCCGCCCGAAGACGCGCAGCGGCTGGCCGACGAGGCGCGCGGTCCCACGACGTTGCTGCTCATCGAAGACGGCAACCACGTGGCCCACAACCGGTTCTACAAATACCGAAATCAATCGGCTGATTGGATGGCGACGCAGCTGGCTCGCTGACTAAAGCGGGATGACTTTTCTTCGAATCGTCATCCCGCTTTAGCTTGTTGTTTGAGCATGATCTTTTCCGAAAACCGCTTCACACTTTTCGGGATCATGCTCTAGCCGCGCTTTGTCGCGTTCGCCATCCGGTCGATCCAAGCGACCGCAGCCTGCGCGCTGATCAGCGCGCCCTCCTGCCAGGCGCTCCAATAGGTGAGCTGATCGCCGGCCATATGGAAGCGGCCCTGCGGCTCCGACAGCACCTTGGCGTTGTCGGCGAACGCCGGAGCGCCTTCGCTCGCCCAGGCCATCCGCTGGAACTCGATGTTGCTCCAGCCGATGGCGAGACCATGCTCGACATATTTCGAATAGCCGTCGTGCAGCTTGTCGCCCTGCTCCTTCGCAACGCGCAGCCGCTCCGTCACCGGCTGCGCGTTGAAGCGCGCGGCGGCCGCGCCATACATGTAGGCGCCGGTGAGCGCGCCCTTGCGGCTGAGGAATCCGCTCGACGGGTACCAGATCTGGGTGATGACATCGGTGGTCCAGGAGATACCGCCGTAGATCCGGTCTTTGGTTTCCCAAAACCGCTCGGCCTGCCAGCCGACCTTGCCCGCGTCCTGCACCGGCAATTTCGCGGCCGCGTCCATATAGGCCGCCGGCAGGTTGGTCTTCAGTCTCGCGAAAATCGGTGCGGGAATGGTCGAGATGCAATAGTCGGCCGCAAGCACTCGTGCCTTGCCGCCCTGCTCATAGGCGACCGCCACCTTGTCCGCCGTCACCTCGATCGCCGTGACCTTGGCGCCGGTGCGCACCAGCTTGCCGACAACGCCGCCCTTGCGCGCCGGCTGCCGCAGGAACCCCTTGAAGAAGTTGTCCATGCCGCCGACCGGTTCGAGCAGCGAGGTCTGCCAGAAATATTCGGCGTCGCGGAAGATGTAGTCGTTCCAGACGTTCGAGCGCAGAATCTCGTCGAGCGCCATCGGGCTCAGCGGCCGGCCCGGCTCGTTGGCGAGCCCCGGCTCCACCTCAAAGCCGGCACGGCCGAACCCGTTGCGATAGACATAAGCGGTCTGGCCTTCGCGCTCGATCTTCGTGAGATCGCCGAATTTCGACAGCATGTCGCGGAAGGTGGCGAGCTCGTTCGGCGAGATCGGCAGGTCCATGCCGGGCTTCACCGCACATTTGTCGAGCAGTTCGGCAATCTGCCCCTGAAGGTCGTAGTAGACGCGGCGCAGCTGCATGGTGCGGCCGTTGCCGAGAAGGCCCGTGTGCACGAGGTTCGCGCGGCTGGTGAAGATGTAGGGCTGCAGCGCCACGCCGAACCGGCGGCAATAGTCGATCACGTGCACATGATGGTGCGGGATGCGGCCGGGCCCGGCGTTGAACCACAGCCCTTCGTCGAAGCGGCAGTGCTGCAGCGGGCCGTTGAGCTCGCGAACCGTGTCGCCGCGGCGCAGCGTCAGGCTGCGCCCGCCGGCGCGGTTGCTCGCCTCGAGCACCGTGCAGTCGTACCCCGCACGATCGAGCTCATAGGCCGCGCAAAGCCCGGCCACGCCCGCGCCCAAAATCGCCACCGTCTTGCCGCCGCCGGAATTCCTCGCAAGCTCGAACGGCGCGGCCATCGCCGGCGGGGCTTTAAGAAATTCCCAGGCGGTGAGCGCCTCGTACACGGCCGCAGCGCCGCCGAGACGCGCCATAGCGTTGATCAGCTTCCGACGCGTGATCGCCATCGCCGTTCTCCCGATCCGGAGCAGGTTTTTCTCACGAGTCGCGCGGCCTTGTCCGCAAAGGTGGCCTCCACTACGTTCTTTCGGGCGAAACAAGGCCGGAAAACCATGCAAATCCGCGACAGCGTCGTCGACGCCATTGGCCATACGCCGCTGATCAAGCTCGAGCGCGCGTCGGCGCTGACCGGCTGCACCATTCTCGGCAAGGCCGAGTTCATGAATCCCGGCGGCTCGGTGAAGGACCGCCCCGGCCGGCAGATGATTTTGGAGGCCGAGAAGCGCGGCGAGCTGAAGCCCGGCGGACTCGTGGTCGAGGGCACCGCAGGCAACACCGGCATCGGGCTCGCGGTCGTTGCGGCGGCGCGCGGCTATCGCACGCTGATCGTCATCCCCAACACCCAGAGCCAGGAAAAGAAGGACATGCTGCGGCTCTGTGGCGCCGAGCTGATCGAGGTGCCGGCACTGCCCTACAGCAATCCGAACAACTACCAGCACGTGGCGCGCCGCCTCGCCGACCAGTTGCGCAAGACCGAGAAGAACGGGGTGCTGTTCGCCGACCAGTGGAACAACCGCGACAATCGCCTCGCCCACTATCTTTCGACCGGCCCGGAAATCCTCGACGAGACGCAGGGCAAGGTCGATGCCTTCATCTGCTCGATCGGCACCGGCGGCACGCTCGCCGGCGTTTCGATCTATCTGCGCGAAGAGAAAAAGGACATCGTCATCGGCTGTGCCGATCCGCGCGGCGCGGCGATGTACAACCTGTTCACCACCGGCGAGGCGAAGGCGACCGAAGGCGGCTCGATCACCGAGGGCATCGGGCTCGGCCGCGTCACGCGCATTATCGACGACATCAAGGTGGACAAGGCCTATCTCATTCCCGACGAGGAGGCCGTGCCGGTGATCTTCGATCTCCTGGAGCACGAAGGGCTGTGCCTTGGCGGCTCCTCAGGGATCAACGTCGCGGGCGCGATCAGGCTCGCCAAGGAATTGGGCCCCGGCAAGGTCATCGTCACCGTGCTCGCCGACAGCGGCACCCGCTACCAGTCGAAGCTGTTCAACCCGGAATTCCTGCGTTCGAAGAAGCTCCCCGTCCCGGCCTGGATCGAGAAAAGGCCGGACATCGAAATCCCGTTCGAGAAGGTTTAGCCGCGGTCATTCCGGGGCGCGGACGCCTGCAAGGTCCTCCGCCGTCATTCCGGGACACGCGCGCAGCGCGTGGGCCCGGACTCCATACGCCGCAGCAGTGGTTATGGATTCCGGGTTCGCTCGCTGACGCGAGCGCCCCGGAATGACCATGGAGAGACTTCTTACAATTCGCTAAGTTGAGGCATGCCCACCGACTGCCTGTTCCGCGAGGATTCCTACCTGAGGGACTGCGAGGCGAAGGTCGTCGCCGTCGCGCCCGACGGCGGCATCGTGCTCGACCGCACCGTGTTCTACGCGGCCTCCGGCGGCCAGCCCGCCGACAAGGGCTCGCTGGTGGCCAAGTCCGGCGCGGCGTTCCCGGTCGCCAATGTGGTGTTCACCGATCCCGGCAAGACCGAGATTGCTCATGTGCCGCCGCCCGGTTCGCCTGCGCTTGCCGTTGGCGACACCGTGACCGCGGCGATCGACTGGCCGATCCGCCATGCCCGCATGCGCATGCACACGGCGCTGCATCTTCTCTCCGCGGTGCTGCCCTACCCGGTCACCGGCGGCTCGATCGGCGAGACCGAAAGCCGGCTCGACTTCGATATTCCCGAAGCCGGCCTCGACAAGGACGCGATCACCGCGAAACTCGCCGAGATGATCGCAGCCAATGCCGCCGTCACCAGCCGCTGGATCACCGACACCGAGCTCGAAGCCAATCCCGGCCTGGTCAAGACCATGTCGGTCAAGCCGCCGATGGGCACCGGCCGGGTGCGGCTCATCGAGATCGCGGGCCTGGACCTGCAGCCCTGCGGCGGCACCCACGTGCGCGCCACGGGCGAAATCGGGGCCGTGCGCGTCACCCAGGTCGAAAAGAAGGGCAAGCAGAACCGCCGGGTGCGGATCGCGCTGGTTTAGGCCTCGCGCGTCTCCCGCACCTCGAAGTGCTCCGCCATGTCGTTGAAGCCCTTGAGCAGCGCGCGGGCCGCCGGCGGCACCACCGCGACCTCATAACGCGCCCCGGCAAAGGCCTTTACCGCGTCCAGGTTGTCGAACCACATGGTGGTGACGAACTCGACCTCGTCGCCGTCCGGCCAGCGGCCCAGCTCGATCTTGCGGAATCCTGGGATTTTCTTCGCAACGATGCCGGGGAAAATCTCGGTCTTGAGGAGCTTTTCGTAAGCGTCGGCGTTCTGGTTGGTGGTCCAGCCATACCAGATGCGGCTGATCATGATTGCGCGTTCCCTGTCGATTGGCGATGCTGCCGCCTATGTAGCCATTCAGGCGCCTGCCCGCACGGAGAAAACATGGCCGAGACCCGCCCGCCCGCAAGCAAGAATCTCGTCACCACCGAATGGCTCGCAGCGCGGCTCGGCGAGCCCGAGGTCTCGATCGTCGACGGATCGTTTTACCTCCCGGCGCTGAAACGCAACGCCAGGGAGGAGTTCCTCGCCGCGCACATCCCGGGCGCGGCGTTCTTCGACATCGACGCCATTGCCGACCATTCCACCGAGCTGCCGCATATGCTGCCCGGCGCGACCCAGTTCGCCAAAGAGGCGGGCGCGCTCGGCATCGGCTCCGACGACACCATCGTGGTCTATGACGGCACAGGCCTCGGCGGCGCGCCGCGGGTGTGGTGGACCTTCCGCATCTTCGGCGCCAAGAACGTCTACATCCTCGACGGCGGCCTGCCGAAGTGGAAGGCCGAGGGCCGGCCGACCGACCAGGGCCCGTGCCGGCGCACGCCGCGGAAATTCAACGCCGAGTTGAACACCTCCTTGGTCGTGGGCGTTTCCGACGTACAGATGGCGCTGCTCGACAGGAGCGCCCAGGTGGTCGACGCGCGACCCGCCACGCGCTTCCGCGGCGAAGATCCCGAGCCGCGGCCGGGCATCCGCTCGGGCCACATGCCGGGCGCCAAGAACGTGCCGGTGACCGGGCTCATCGAAGACGGCCGGCTGATCCCACCCGACAAGATCAGGGAACGGTTCACCGCCGGCGGCGTCGATCTCGACCAGCCGGTCATCACGAGCTGCGGCTCGGGCGTCACCGCGGCGACGCTGTGGTTTGCGCTCGACGCCATCGGCAAGGCGCCCAAGGCGCTCTACGACGGCTCGTGGACCGAATGGGGCGGACGGCCCGATCTGCCCGTGACCACGAAAGACTGACGATGGCGCGATCGCGGACGCGCGCGCCGGCGCGGGCGGCTCGCCCGGTTGCGCTGGTCACCGGGGCGGCGAAGGGCGTCGGCCGCGCCATCGCGCTGCATCTGCTCGACGCCGGCTGGTGCGTGACGGCGTTCGACCTGCCGAAGACCCGGCTCGCCCAGCAATTCCGCGGCTGGGCGCGGTCCTCCGCCACCATCGAGGGCGACGCCGCCGACGAGGACATCGTGCGCGAGGCGGTGCGGCTCGCGCTCGAGCGCTTCGGCCGGCTCGATGCCGTGGTCGCCAGCGCCGACATCCAATTGCGGCGTCCGCTGCGCCGCCTCACGCTCGACGACTGGCACCGCGTGCTCGATACCAACCTCACCTCGACGTTTCTCCTGGCGCGCGAAGCCCAGCGCGCGCTGCGCGCCGCCAAGGGCGCGATCGTCACGGTCGCCTCCAGCCGCGCGCTGATGTCGGAGCCCAACACCGAGTCCTATGCGGCGTCCAAGGGCGGGCTCGTCGCCCTCACCCATGCGCTCGCCATCAGCCTCGGCCCCGACGTCCGGGTGAACTGCGTCAGCCCCGGCTGGGTCGTGACCAAGGACTACAACAAGCTCAAGCGCCGCGATCATCTCCAGCACCCCGCCGGCCGCGTCGGACGGCCGCAGGACGTCGCCGAAACCGTGGCTTTTCTGCTCGACCGCGAAAAATCCGGGTTTATCACCGGGGCGAACGTCACGGTGGACGGCGGCATGAGCCGCAAGATGACCTATATGGAGTGAGGCCCACGGGCCCGCTATCTTTTCGCCGGAATTGGGCCGGAGGCTTCGCCGATGCTTTTCCGCCAGCTTTTCGACCAGACGTCAGGCACTTACTCCTACCTGCTCGCCAGCCGCCGCGGCGGCGAGGCGCTGATCATCGATCCGGTGCTGGAGAAGGTGGACCGCTATCTGGCGCTGGTGAAGGAGCTCGACCTGCACCTGGTCAAGGCGGTCGACACCCACATGCATGCCGACCACATCACCGGATTGGGTGCACTCCGCGACAAGACCCATTGCATCACCGTGATGGGCGAGCAGACCAAGGCCGACGTGGTGTCGATGCGGCTATCCGACGGCGACAGGCTCACCATCGAGGGGCTCAGCCTCGACGTGATCTACACCCCCGGCCACACCGACGACTCCTACAGCTTCATCATGCCGGACCGGGTGTTCACCGGCGACACGCTGCTCATCCGCGGCACCGGCCGCACCGACTTCCAGAACGGCGACCCGCGCGCGCAATACGAGTCGATCTTCGGCCGGCTCCTGAAGCTGCCCGAGGCGACGCTGGTCTATCCGGCGCATGACTACAAGGGCGACACGGTTTCCACCATCGGCGAGGAGAAGGCGTTCAACCCGCGGCTCCAGGTGAAGTCGGTCGACGAGTACGTCGCGCTGATGAACAACCTGAAGCTCGCCAACCCGAAGATGATGGACGTGGCCATCCCGGCCAACATGAAGGTTGGCCTGCATCAGGAGGAGGTCGCGCGCCGCGGCTGGGCGGTCAACGCCGCGGAGGCGCTCCGCCTCGTCGGCAAGTCCGACATCGCCTTGATCGATCTGCGCGAGAAACGCGAGCGCGAGCGCCACGGCATCATTCCCGGCTCGCTGCACGTGCCCTATCCGAGCCTGCAGGAAAACATCAGCTCCGGCGGCACGCTGCACGAACTCGCGCGGTCCACCAGCAAGCGGCTCCTGTTCTACTGCGCCTTCGGCGAGCGCTCGGCGATGGCGGTGCAGGCTGCGCAGGATGCCGGGCTCGCCAGCGCCTGCCACATCCAGGGCGGCATCGACGCCTGGAAGAAGGCCGCGGGGCCATTGACTCACTAGCCCGGAAGCCCAAGCCGCCCAAGCGAGTGGGCCCGCGAACCATCGGCCACAGGCCCAGCCAGGCCGGATCGGCCATTGGCCGAGCCGGCGATCACGCGCGATAGCCCTCGGCAAACTGCGCCGTATCCGTGTGTTCGCGGAAGCGGATGACCTTGCCGTCGCGGATCGTGAACACGTGGACCCATTCGGTCTCGAACCGGCGCCCGGTCTTCGTCAGCGTGCCGGCGTAGCGGCCGAAGGCGAACACGCGGTCGGCGTCGGAAAAGAACTCGCGCGGGGCGAACTCGGAAAACACCTCGTTCTCGGCGACGATGCCGAAGAACTCCTCGACCGCCGCCCTGCCCTTCCTCGGCCCAAACGCCGGATAGTCCTTGCTGCGGCCAACCGTCTGCCAATCCACGTTCGGCGCAACTGCGTCGACGATGGTCTGAACGCGGCCCTGCTGAAACGCGACGTAAAGCGCCTTCACGAAGGCGATGTTGGGGTTGTTCATGGCGGGCTCCCGTTGTCCTGTCAGGCGGGATACCCGGGAGCCGCGGCGGCCGGTTTCAGGCTCACGGAGTTGTCATCCGCGCGCCCGCCGGCCCACGGCGTCAGCGCGCGCCAAGCCCGGCGCGCTTGATCGCCTCGGCATTGGCCACCGAATCCGCGTCGAACATGGCGCGGAATTGATCACCCGGCAGGTAGCGCGCCTCGGCGCCCAGCCGGTCGACGATCGCCCTGTATTCGGGCGCCGCGGCCGCCGTGGCGCAGGCCCTTTCGAGCACGCTTGCGACCGCGTCGGGCATCTTGGCCGGCGCGATCAGGCCGCCCGCGCTGAAGCCGATCGCCGGATAGCCAAGCTCTTTCATCGTCGGCACGTCGGGCAGGCTCGCGAGGCGTTCGGCCGAAACCGCGGCAAGGACCGGCAGGTTGCTCGCCTTCGCCACCGGCGGGCTCTCGGTGATCGCCATGATCGTGCCGCCCAAGAGCGCGTGCGACATCGGCCCCGCGCCCTGGAACGGCACGCCGAGCCCGTCGACGCCGACTGCCTTGAGCACCCCGAGCATCACGAGATGCGGCTGGCTCGCGACGCCGGGATGACCGTAGACCAGGTTCTCGGGCTTGGCCTTCGCGAAGACGACGAACTCGGCGAAGGTCTTGAACGGCGCCTGCGGGCCGGCGATCAGCACATAGGGCGTGTAGTAGGTCAGGCAGATGTAGCGGAACGTGTCCATGCCGAAGCGCAGGTTCGGCTGCATGTGCGGCTGCGCCGTGACCGGATTGTTCGGCGTGAGCGCAATGGTGTAGCCGTCCGGCTCGGCCTTCACGAGATCGAGCAGGCCGATGGTGCCGGCCGCCCCGCCCTTGTTGCTGATGATGACCGACTGGCTCAGCGCCTTCGACAATTCGGCCTGAAGCGCGCGGGCCATCAGGTCGGTGTTGCCGCCGGGCGGAAACGGCACGACCATCGTTACCGGCCGCGACGGATAGGTCTGTGCGGAGGCTGCGGACACGGCCCCGGCGAGAACGGCGGCGGCAAGCAGCAGCAGCGAACGCCTCATGATGTCCTCCCCAATAACCCGCAAGATCGGCGGCTTTTCCGCCGCGCTCAGTGCAGAATCTGGCTCAAAAACAGCTTGGTCCGCTCGTGCTGCGGATTGTCGAAGAACGCCTTCGGCTCGTTCGCCTCGACGATCTGGCCTTCGTCCATGAACACGATCCGATTGGCGACCTGCCGCGCGAAGCCCATTTCGTGGGTGACGCACAACATCGTCATGCCGTCCTGCGCGAGCTGCACCATCGTGTCGAGCACCTCCTTGACCATTTCCGGATCGAGTGCCGAGGTCGGCTCGTCGAACAGCATGATCTTTGGATGCATGCAGAGAGCGCGCGCGATGGCGACGCGCTGCTGCTGGCCGCCGGAGAGCTGACCCGGATACTTGCCGGCCTGCTCGGGGATCTTGACGCGCCGCAAGTACTGCATCGCGATCTCGTCCGCGTCCTTCTTGGGCATCTTGCGCACCCAGATCGGCGCCAGCGCGAGGTTCTCCAGCACCGTCAGGTGCGGAAACAGGTTGAAATGCTGGAACACCATGCCGACGTCGCGCCGCACCTCGTCGATCTTCTTGAGGTCGTTGGTCAGCTCCGTGCCGTCGACGACGATGCGGCCCTGCTGATGCTCCTCGAGCCGGTTGATGCAGCGGATCATGGTGGACTTGCCCGAGCCCGACGGCCCGCACACCACGATCCGCTCGCCCTTGGTGACCCGCAGGTTGATGTCGCGCAGCACGTGGAAATCGCCATACCACTTGTGCACGCCGACCATCTCGATGGCGACGCCGGTTTTGAGCGGCGCGGGCTTCAGCGACGAGTTTACCGGTTGCTCGACCATGCGCGCCTCATCGCTTGTCGCCCGCGGCCAGGCGGGCTTCGACCATGCGCGAATAGCGCGACAGGCCATAGCAGAAGATCAGGTAGAAGACCGCGGCAAAGGCGTATCCGGTGGTGCTGGTCACCGGCGTCGCCCAGTTCGGATCGATGCGCGCCGCCTCGATGGTGCGCAGGAAGTCGAAGATGCCGACGATGAAAACCAGCGTGGTGTCCTTGAACAGCGCGACGGTGGAGTTGACGATGTTGGGGATGGTGATGCGGAGCGCCTGCGGCAGCACGATCAGCCGCATGGTCTTCCAGTAGCTCAGGCCCACCGCCATCGCCGCCTCGTACTGGCCCTTGGGGATCGCCTGCAGGCCGGCGCGCACCACCTCGGCCATATAGGCCGCCGAGAACAGCGCCACGCCGACCAGCGCCCGCAGCAATTTGTCCGGCGTCCAGGACTCCGGCACGAACAGCGGCAGCATGACACTTGCCATGAACAGCACGGTGACCAGCGGCACGCCGCGCACGAACTCGATGAACAGCACCGAGAACAGCCGCACCGCAGGCATCCGCGAGCGGCGGCCGAGCGCAAGCGCTATGCCGAGCGGCAGCGAGGCGACGATGCCGACCGCTGCGACCACGATGGTGACGAGGACGCCGCCCCATTGCGTGGTCGACACCCGCGGCAGCCCGATCTCGGGCAATCCCAGCAGCAGGACGATGGAGGCAGCCGGCATCACGATGAAGAAATAGAATGCGCCGATATCGCGCCGCGGCGCATCGAGCCACGCCATCCAGCCGATGCCGAAGGCCAGCAGCGCGAAGAACGCATCGACCCGCCAGCGCTGCTCGACCGGATAGAAGCCGTAGGTGAAGAAGTTGATGCGGTCGATGACGAAGGCCCAGCAGGCGCCGACCTCCGGATGCTCCGGTCGCGGCAGGCAATCGACGCGGCTCGCGCCGTCCCAAACTGCGTCGATGATCAGGAACTTGACGAGCGGCGGCGTGATCCAGACGACCAGCAGCACGCTCAGCACCGTCAGCACGATGTTGAGCGGGCTGGAGAACAGGTTGTCCTTGAGCCAGCCGACCGCGCCGGAATGGCGGCGCGGCGGCGGCATCGCCGCAACCGGGCTCGTGCGCACGAAGGCTGCGGCGGCGTTGCTCATCTAACGCTCCACCACGGAAACGGAGCGGTTGTAGAGATTCATCAGCCCCGAGGTGACGAGGCTGATGGTGAGATAGACCGCCATGGTGATGGCGATCACCTCGACCGCCTGGCCGGTCTGATTGAGCACCGTGCCGGCGAAGATCTGCACCAGGTCCGGGTAGCCGATGGCGACCGCCAGCGTCGAGTTCTTGGTGAGGTTGAGATACTGGTTGGTGAGCGGCGGCACGATCACCCGCATCGCCTGCGGCACCACGACAAGCCGCAGGGTCGGGCCGGGCCGAAGGCCCAGCGAATAAGCCGCTTCCGTCTGCCCCTTGGCGACGGCGAGAATGCCCGCCCGCACCGACTCGGCGATGAAGGCTGCGGTGTAAGTGACAAGCCCGAACAGCAGCGCCATGAACTCGGGCAATATCTCGATCCCGCCGCGGATGTTGAAACGGCCGGCCTCGGGATAAGTGAACTGCACCGGGAAGCCCGCGAGCGCCAGCACCGCAAGCGGCAGCGCGACCACAAGGCCGAGCGTCACCCACAGCACTGGCGATTGCTGGCCGGTGAGGCTCTGCCGCCGCTTCGCCCAGATGCGATAGCCGACGGCTGCGACGAGGCCGGCAATCAACGCGATCAGCGCGAACCGCGCCGCCGGCAGGAACACCGGTTGCGGCAGGAAAAGCCCGCGGTTGTTGAGGAAGCCGCCGCCCGGAATGACGATGCTCTCGCGGATGCCGGGCAGCGCCTTGAGCACCGCGTTGTACCAGAACAGCAGTTGCAGCAGGAGCGGCAGGTTGCGGATGATCTCGACGTAGCAGCCGGCAAGCTTCGCCACGAGCCAGTTCTTCGACAGCCGGGCGATGCCGATGACGAAGCCCAGGATCGTCGCGAACACAATTCCGATGCCGGCTATCAGGAGCGTGTTGATAAGGCCGACCCAGAACGCGCGACCGTAAGTCGAGGTCGTCGAATACTCGATCAGCGACTGGGAAATGTCGAAGCCCGCGGTGTTGTCCCAGAAGCCGAAGCCGGAGGCGATCTTGGCGCGGGCAAGATTGTCCACCGCATTGGTGATCGCGCCCCAGGCGAGGAACGCGATGATCGCGCACAGCACCGCCTGGTAGGCGATGCCGCGCACCTTCGGATTGTAGATCAGCGGCGTCTTCGGCGCGGGGCTTACAGCAGATGCAGTCCGCGCCGTGGTCATGGGCGTTTCTTTGGGCGTTTCTTTGGGCCTCTCTCCGGGTGGCTCATGGGCTTCCGTCTCTCATTGCGGAAGCCGCGCGCTCAGCGGATCGGCGGCGCGTATTGCAGCCCCCCCTTGTTCCACAGCGCGTTGAGGCCGCGCGCGATCTTCAGCGGCGAGCCCTGCCCGACATTGCGCTCGAACGCCTCGCCGTAGTTGCCGACGTGCTTGATGATCCGCACCGCCCAGTCGTTGGTGAGGCCCAGGCCTTCGCCGTGCTTGCCTTCAGTGCCGAGCAGGCGCTTCACGTCCGGGTTGTCCGACTTGAGCTGGTCGTCGACATTGGCCTTGGTGACGCCAAGCTCCTCGGCATTGACCATCGCGAAATGCGTCCATTTGACGATGTCGAACCACTGGTCGTCGCCGTGGCGCACGGTCGGGCCGAGCGGCTCCTTGGAGATCACCTCCGGCAGGATGATGTGGTCGTTGACGTTGGCAAGCCGCAGCCGCTCGCCGGCGAGGCCCGAGGCATCGGTGGTGTAGGCGTCGCAGCGCCCGGCGTCGTAGGCCTTGATCGCCTCGTCGGCGGTGGCGAAGGTCACGGTCTTGAGCTTCATCTTGTTGGCGCGGAAGTAGTCCGCGAGGTTGAGCTCGGTGGTGGTGCCCTGCTGCACGCAGACCGCGGCGTCGTTCAGCTCGAGCGCCGAGTTCACCTTCAGCGCCTTGCGCACCAGGAAGCCCTGGCCGTCGTAATAGTTGATGCCCGTGAAGTTCAGGCCGAGCGAGGTGTCGCGCGACGAGGTCCAGGTGGTGTTGCGCGCGAGCACGTCGACCTCGCCGGACTGCAGCGCGGTGAAGCGGTCTTTCGCCGTGAGCGGAACGAACTTGACCTTGCTGGGGTCGTTGAAGATCGCAGCCGCGATCGCCTTGCACAGATCGACGTCGAGGCCGGTCCAGCGGCCCTGCGAGTCCGGCAGGCCGAAGCCCGCGAGCGTGCCGTTCGACCCGCAGTTGAGCACACCCCTTGATTTGACGGTGTTGAGAGTTTGAGCCGAAGCCGCCGAGGCGGCCATGCCGAGAGCCGCGGCAAGCGCTACGCGGATGACGACGCTGGTCATGTCACAAATCTCCCAAAAAATGCAGGCCGGGAGGCCACACATCCGTGTGGCCGCACCGCATCCCGCTTCATCCCCTCTGGTCCGCATCACAGAACGGCCCGTGATTGAGGTCAAGGGGTTGCGATTTCCGGTTCCTGCGACGTAAATGTCCGGAATGGCGGAAATTCCAACGCGATGAACAGGCTCGATACCGGCAAGCCCGCGCGCCCTGCCCTCAAAGCTGACACACAGGTGACTACCGGCGGCCGCGACCCGCAGACGCATCACGGCTACGTGAACCCGCCGGTCTATCACGCCTCGACGCAGCTCTATCGCACGGCGCAGGACTACATTGCTCACAACGGCCCGTATTTCTACGGCCGCCTCGGAACGCCGACCTCGGAAGCGCTGGAAAAGGCAATCCAGGAGATCGAGGGACCGGCCTGCGCCGGCGTGGCGCTGTTGCCGTCGGGGCTCGCGGCGATTTCGACGGCGCTTCTCTCGGTGCTCAAGGCCGGCGACCACCTGCTGGTCACCGACAGCGTTTACGGCCCGGCGCGCCGGTTCTGCGACGGCGTGCTGGCACGCTTCGGCATTGCAACGACGTACTATGATCCGTTGATCGGCGATGGCATCGCGAACCTGATGCAGCCGAACACGCGGGCGATCTACACCGAGGCGCCAGGCTCGCTGACGTTCGAGATGCAGGACATTCCGGCCATCGCCAGGACCGCGCATGCCCGAGGCGCGCTGGTGCTGACCGACAACACCTGGGCCACGCCGCTGCATCGCAAGGTGCTGGAGCATGGCGCTGATCTCTCGATCCAGTCCGGCACCAAATACCTGTGCGGCCACTCCGACACGCTGCTCGGCACGATCTCTGCCAACGGCGACACACTGCCGCTCCTGAAGGACGCGGTGTACGGCATGGGCCTCTGCGTCGGCCCTGACGATATGAATCTTGCACTGCGCGGCCTGCGCACGCTGGCCGTGCGACTGGCCCGTCATCAGGAATCAGGTCTGACCATCGCTCGCTGGCTCGATGGCCGGTCCGAAGTGCTGAAAGTCCTGCATCCGGCGCTGCCGGGCGATCCCGGCCACGCCATCTGGAAGCGCGATTACACCGGCGCGTGCGGCCTGTTCGCTATCGTGCTCAAGCCCGTGCCGGAAAAGGCCGTGCACGCCTTCCTCAACGGGCTTTCGCTGTTCGGCATTGGCGTCTCATGGGGCGGTTTCGAAAGCCTGGCGATCCCGTTCGATGTGGTGGACGCGCGCCCCGCCACCACATGGACACCGGGCGGACCTGCGGTCCGCTTCCATGTCGGCCTCGAGGACGTGGACGATCTGGTCGCCGATCTCGAGCGTGGCTTTGCATCGCTTGCCGCGGCGTTGTAGGTCAGGCGCATGGCCAAGCCCTCCGATATTGTGATGATGGATGCCGTTGCGCTGTCGCGCGCCATCCACGCCAAAAAAATCTCATGTGCCGAAGTGATGGGCGCGTATCTCGACCAGATCGACGCGCTCAATCCCAAGATCAACGCCATCGTCTCGCTGCAGGATCGCAGCGATCTCATGCAACAGGCCAAGGCCCGCGACGAGCAACTCGCGCGCGGCGAGGACTGCGGCGTCATGCACGGCTTTCCGCAGGCGGTGAAGGACCTGACCGCGACCAAGGGAATCCGCACCACGCAGGGCTCGCGCATCTTCAAGGATTTCGTGCCGACGGCCGACGCCATCATCGTCGAGCGCGCCAAGCGCGCCGGTGCGATCATCATCGGCAAGACCAACACGCCGGAATTCGGGCTCGGCTCCAACACCTACAACGACGTGTTCGGCCGCACGCTGAACGCCCACGACCAGACCCGGACCGCGGGCGGATCGAGCGGCGGCGGCGCGGTCGCGGTCGCGCTGCACATGCTGCCGGTCGCCGACGGCACCGACCACGGTGGCTCGCTGCGCAATCCCGCGGCCTACAACAACATCTTCGGCTTCCGGCCCTCGTTCGGCCGCGTGCCGGCGCAGCAGCTCGACGGTTTCTACGCGGTGATGGGGACGCCCGGACCGATGGCGCGCAATGTGCCTGACCTCGCCATGCTGCTCTCGGTGCAGGCCGGCTACGACGCCCGCGCGCCATTGTCGAACGAGCAGGATCCGGCGCAGTTCGCAGGCTCGCTCGAACGCAACTTCAAGGGCGCCCGCATCGCCTGGGCCGGCGATTTCGGCGGGCATATCCCGTTCGATCCGGGGCTCCTCGAGCTCTGCAAATCCGCGCTGAAAACGCTCGAAGCGTTGGGCTGCACGGTCGAGGAAGCGATCCCCGACTATCCGATCGCCAAGGTCTGGGAGAACTGGAAAGTTCTCCGCGCCTGGCAGTCCGGCTCGGCGCTGAAGGCGCACTATGCCGATCCGGCCAGGCGCGCGCTGCTGAAGCCCGAAGCGCAGTTCGAGGTCGAGAGCGGCGAGAAGCTCAAGGCGTACGACATCTACGACGCCAACGCGGTACGCACCGCCTGGTATCAGGCCGTGCGCGCCTTCTTCGAGCGCTACGACTACTGGCTGATGCCGTCGGCGCAAGTGTTCCCGTTCGACGCCACGACCGACTGGCCGAAGACGGTCGGCGGCCGCACCATGGACACCTACCATCGCTGGATGGAGGTGATGATCCCGGTGACGATGTCGAGCTGTCCCTCGCTCAGCGTGCCGGTCGGCTTCAACGCTGCCGGCCTGCCGATGGGCATGCAGATCGTGGCGGCCAACCACGGCGAACTCGCCTGCCTGCAGCTCGCCCACGCCTACGATCAGGCGACGCGATGGGTCGAAAAGCGCAAACCCAGGCTGCTCGGGCTCTGATGCCTACGCCGTAGCCGCGTTCTGCCGCCGGTCGCGCAGCACGAAATAGAGGTTGCGCAAATAGACGAACACGCCGAAGCCCTGCCCGGCGATGAACACCGGATCACGCCGGTAAAGCGCATAGACGAACAGCAGCAGGCCGCCGCCGATCGAGAACCACCAGAACGCGATCGGGATCACGCTTTTGCCGACGCGTTCGGAGGCGATCCACTGCACCACGAAGCGCATGGTGAAAAACGCCTGCGCGGCAAAGCCCAGCAGCACCCACCAGTCGAGCCGCACCACGAACACGTCGTGCAGATAGTCGCCCACCACGTTCGCCAGATCGATGAGCATCTACACCTCCGAAATTTCCGGCACCCGCTTGCGGCGGCGGATCAGCCACCAGACTCCGGCGAGATCAAGGATTCCGATCCAAAGGCGGTCCCAGAAGCCGTAATTCGACACGCCGTGCTGGCGCGGCCGGTCGACGACGTCGACGTAGCCGATGTCCTTTCCTTCGCGGCGGACCAGCGCGGGCAGAAACCGGTGCAGCCCGTCGAAATAGGGCAGCGCCAGGCCCACCTCGCGCGGAAACGCCTTCAGCCCGCAGCCGGAGTCGCGCGTGCCGTCCTTCAGGATCGAGCCGCGCACGGCATTGGCCACCCGCGACTGGAATTTCTTGAAGCCGGTCGCCTTGCGGCCGACGCGCTGGCCGGCGATCAGGCCCACTTTCGGGGCCCCCTGCTCCAGCGCGTCGATCAGCTTCGGCAGGAACACCGGGTCGTTCTGACCGTCGCCGTCGAGTGTGACAACGATATGTCCCCGCGCCGCGCGAATGCCGGTCCGCAGCGCCGCCGACTGGCCG
The DNA here is from genome assembly GCA_019746135.1 of Xanthobacteraceae bacterium. Classification (GTDB taxonomy): domain Bacteria; phylum Pseudomonadota; class Alphaproteobacteria; order Rhizobiales; family Xanthobacteraceae; genus Z2-YC6860. The sequence goes on along the minus strand of JAIESI010000058.1, from coordinate 3,115 downwards.
CAGGACTGCGCGTGCTTGACCTGGCGCAGCCACGGATGCTTCGCCTTGAGCGCGTTGAGCTCGGCCTCGGTGCCGTCGGTCGAGCCGTCGTTGACGTAGACCACCTCGAAGCGGCGGCCGGCGAGCGCCGCCGCGATCTCCCCGACCAGCGGCGCGATGTTGCCGGCCTCGTTCCGGACCGGAACGATGACCGAAACCACGGGCGGGTTGGTCGAGGCGTCGCTCATGCCGCGTGCTTCTAGGCAGCGTGCAGGCGGCGGGCAAGCGCTTTGACGATGCGCGGGAGGCCCGGCCCCGGCATCGGCCGCACCGTGCCGCTCCCGGTCACCGCAAAGCCCAGCCCCCGGGCGGCGAACCACTGCTGCACCAGCCAGGCGCCGGCTGCGCCGACGAGGGCGCCGGCAAGTACGTCACTTGGATAATGCGCCATGAGCACCACCCGGCTGAGCGCGATCAGCAGCGCGTAAATCCACAGCAGCGCCCGCGCCTGCGGAAAGATCGCGCCGATCGCGACCAGCGCGGCAAAGGCGGTGGTGGCGTGGCCGGACGGCAGGCTCGCATAGTCGACCTTCCAGCCGAACGGTACGAAGGCCATGGTTTCGTTGCCCGCGACCCGCGGCCGTGCGCGGCCGATCAGCCGCTTGACGATGGTGACGAACAGGCCGGGCACGGCGATGGCCGTGAGCACAAAGCCGAGCCGCACCGCCCAGGCCGCGAGCACGAGGCGCGACATCCGCTGCAGCGCCGATGTGCTGAGCAAGGCGAGCGCGATCAGCGCGAGCCCCAGCGGCCAGAGAAAGAACCCGCTTTTGCCGAGATCCGTAAAGCGGTCGAACGCCTCGACCAGCCGTGCCGGCAGCCGCGGCACCTGGGCGATGGCCCAGGCATCGAGGGTCACCATGACGGCAAGCACGGCGACTGCTGCGCCGGCGACCGCCAACGCCATCTGGCCCGCGCTTGGCCACCACAGAACGCGGCGCGGCGGCCGCACCAGCGTCGCGAGCGTGCCGCGCGCGTTGGCAAGAGCCTGATTGAGCCACGGCGTCCCGGTCGTCACAGCGCCGCCGGCGCCTTCGGCTGTGCTCACGGCGCGCCCTCGGCCCGATAGACGCCGAACGAGACGGCGCGGCCGATCGAATAGTTGTAGCCCTCGAAACGCTGCGGCGGCGCGTAACGCAAGCCGATCACCTCGGCGCGGCGCAGGAACGCCCGCTCGTGCCGCCCCTCAACCACCGCGAAACGGCGGCCGCCGCCGCGCAGGAACTCGGCGGCATCGGTGCCATCGACCAGCCGCGTCGTGGTGCCGGCGAGGAACACGAGGCTCGGCTCGTGGTAGCCCGCGGCCGCGACCTGCGGGTCCTTGCAGTTCGCCTCGCGCACCATGCGCGACAGCGCGAGGCTCGGAAACGCGGTGGCCATGGACGGAATGATGAAGCCGAAGATGCCCGCAGTGAGCAGGATCGAGGCGGCGACCCCGCGCAGCAGCGACAGCTCCGCGCCGTCGGCCGCAAACAGCCGCCACGCCCAGAGCCCGAAGATCATCGATGCCGCGAGGAACGGCCAGGCGAACAGGCCGAGCTGGCGCCCGAACACCACGAGCACCACGACCATGCCGATGCCGACGATCAGCGGCACCAGAAACCAGCCGCTCGCGCCGAGCGTCAGCCAGCGCCGGCGCGTCAGAATGCCGGTGTCGACCACGCCGGCGATCAGGATCGCGATCGCGGGATAAAGCGGCAGCACGTAGTGCGGCAGCTTGGTGATGACGAGCTCGAGCAGGATCCAGGCCGGCACGATCCAGGCGAGCAGGAACTTGGCGCCCTTTTCGCGACGCGCCGCCCAGACGCCGGGCACCGCCATCGCCGCGAGCGTCGCGCCGGGCCAGAAGGTCAGCCAGAACAGCAGCAGGTAGTAGCCGGGCGGCGCGCCGTGCGCCTCCTGCGCGCTGTAGATCTTGCTGAGAAGATCGCGGCCGACCGACTCGGCGAGGAACGTGTTGCCGGCCCGTCCCATGATGGCGAGGAACCAGGGCAGCACCAGCACGCACATCCAGATCAGGCCCGGAATGGGCTTGAGCGCGCCGAGCCAGCGGACCGAACGGTCGATGATCGCGAGCGGAATGATCGCGAGCACGACGAACATCAGGATCAGCGGACCCTTCAGCAGAATGCCCACGCCGAGCGCGGTCCAGAAGATCGCCGGCAAGGCCCACGCGCCGAGACCGGAAGAAGAAGGCCTGCGCTCGCCGAGATAGGCGCGCGCCAGCGCACCCATCGCAGCCACGCAGGTGAGCTCCAGCATGGCGTCGGTCTTGGCGATGCGCGCCTCGACGCCGAGCAGGATGGAACTTGCCATCATCAGGCCGGCGAGCACCGCCGCGCGGCGCGAGACGAAGGCCAGCGCCGCCCAGTAGGTCAGAAGCACCGCGCCGATCGCGCCGATGAGCGAGGGAATGCGATAGAGCCAGATCCGGGTCCGCGCCTCGCTGACGCCGGCCACCTCCGCGGCTTTGACCACGCCGGCCTGCAGCCAGTAGATGCCGACCGGCTTCTTGTAGCGGACCTCGTCCTGGAACCGGATGTCGACATATTCACCCGTCTCCAGCATCTGCTTGGTGGCCTGGGTGAAGCGCGCCTCGTCGCGGTCGGTCGGCGGGATCTGGAAGAAACCCGGCAGAAACGCGAGCAGCGCTGCCACAATCAGCACCGCCGCGGCGCGGCCGTGCGAGGCCACCGCATAGTCGACGATGGCGGTCAGGCCATCGGCCGTGAACGCACCCCGGTTCTTGCTGCTGGCAGCCGTCGACATCCCCAAAATCCCGCAATCGCGCCGGGACAATAGTGAACTCGTCCGCTCCGGGAAAGGACCCGCGGGACACACCTAAGCCCTTATTCGGGCGGTAAAATCGCCGCCGGTCACTTCGGGGTGCGCCGAAAGCGCGAGCCCGGAATCCATAACCACCGCTGCGGAGTATGGATTCCGGGCCCGCCGCTTCGCGGCGTCCCGGAATGACGGCGGAGCGTGTCTCTGGCGACCTGCTAGCTAGTTTCTGTCTCGAAAGGCAAGAAGGCCACGGATTGACGGGGTTTTTGAGGATTTGCAGTGTGTTGTTTGT
>JAIESI010000231.1 GCA_019746135.1 Xanthobacteraceae bacterium | reverse complement strand
AACGCCGGATGATTCGAGGTTGAACATCTCGGAGACTACGCCACCCTCATTTCCAACCAACCCCGCGACGGCACCTCTCGGCCTCCATTTCCGCACTCTTTTTCCGGTTATCCAGTGCCGAGGGCAGAATGTCAGTCGTCATAGCATCAGTCTCCTTCAAGCTCCGCGATCTCAATCGATGATGTGATAGCCGCCGTCGATATAGAGGGTTTCGCCGGTGATCAGCCGCGCGGCGTCGTGCGCCAGGAACGCGGTTGCGACGCCCACATCGTCGATGCTGACCAGGCTGCGCGCCGGCGCCTTGGCTCTCGCCTTGTCGAGCAGCTGATCGAATTCGGGGATTCCGGACGCGGCGCGGGTGGCAAGCGGTCCGGGCGAAATCGCGTGAACACGAATGCCCTTCGGGCCGAGCTCGGCGGCCATGTAGCGGACGGCGCATTCGAGCGCGGCCTTGGCGACGCCCATGATGTTGTAGTTCTTCACCACCATCTGGCTGCCGTAATAACTCATGGTGAAGAGCGTGCCGCCCTTCTTCATCAACGGTTCGGCCAGATGCCCCATCCGCAAGAACGTCCAGCATGAGACATCCATGGTCGTCGCGAACCCCTCGCGCGTCACGTCGACGACGCGGCCGCCCAAGGCGCCCTTCGGTGAAAACGCGATGGAATGAACCAGGAAGTCGAGTTGCCCCCACTCCTCGGCGATGCGCTCGAACACGGCCTCCATCTGGCCTTCGACGCCGACATCGAGCGGCATGAAAATGGGCGCTTCCAGCTCGCGCGCCAGCGGCTCGACGAACTTCTTGGCCTTGTCGTTGAGATAGGTCACCGCGAGCTCGGCCCCGAGCGCACGAAAAGCCTTGGCGCAGCCCCAAGCAATGGACTGGTCATTGGCGATGCCGACGATCAGCCCGCGCTTGCCCTCGAGCAACGGGGCGCGGGCGACCGGAATTCTGCTCATGCGGTCCGCCTGTTGCTTTGCGCCGCGCCGGGCGATAGCGCCGCGAGCGTGTGCCTGGCGATCATCAGCTCCTCGTCGGTCGGAACGACGAGGAGCGCGACCCGGCTCTGCCGCCCGGATATGACGGTTGCGCCGGCCTCGTTGGCCGCCGGATCGAGCTCGACCCCGAGCCAGGCGAGGCGTTCGGCAACGCGCGCGCGAACGATCGTGGACCGCTCGCCGATGCCCGCGGTGAAGACGAAGGCGTCCACTCCCCCCAGTGCGGCCGCCAGCATTCCGGCATTGAGGCCGATGCGGTAGACGAAATGCTCCATCGCCAGCTTCGCCCCGGGCTGGTCGCTCGATTGCAGGTCGCGGACGTCGTTGCTGATGCCGGAGAGCCCTTTCAGTCCGCATTCGCCATAAAGAAACTTCTGAAGCGCCGCGGGGCTCATGCCCTTGTCGGTCATCAGATAAAGAAGAACACCCGGGTCGATCTGGCCCGGCCGCGTGCCCATGGGCAGCCCGTCGAGCGCGGTGAAGCCCATGGTGCTCTCGACGCTGCGACCATCGGCGAGCGCACACATCGAGGCACCGCTGCCGAGATGCGCGACGATCACCCGGCCTTGCGCCGCGTCCGGCGCAACCTCGGGCAGGCGGCTTGCGATGTATTCGTAGGACAGGCCGTGGAAGCCGTAGCGGCGAACACCTTCGCTGTAGAGGCTTTGCGGGATCGCGTAACAATCCGCCGCCGCCTTGTGGCCGCGGTGGAACGCGGTGTCGAAACACGCAACCTGCGGCAGGTTCGGGAAGCGCTCGCGAATGGCGCGGATCGGCGCGAGGTTGTTCGGCTGGTGCAACGGTGCAAGCGGCACGAAGCGCTCAAGTTGCGCAATCACCTCATCGTCGATCACCACCGGCCGTTCGTAGACCGGACCACCATGGACGACGCGGTGGCCGACCGCGGCAAAGCTCACGCCATGCTTTTCCCGCAGCATCGCGCCGGCGACCTGGATCGCCGAGGCCAGGTCGGACACCTGCCCCGCCTCGTAGCTCTGATCGGCCAGGGTGCTGTTGTCCGCCCTGGCCGCTTTCAGCCGTGGTCGTGTGCCGATGCCGTCGACCGCCCCCCGGATGATCGAAGCCGGGCCTTCCGTGCCGGTCGAGAAGACCTGAAACTTCAGGCTCGACGAGCCCGCATTGACGACAAGGACGGAGTCCATGGGCGGTCAGGCCTCCGGCATGCTGGCGAGCTTGCGGCGGGCATCGGCGTAGAGCACCGCCACCGCGCACGAGGCCATGCGGGTGCGGACCGAATCCGCGCGCGAGGTCAGGATGACCGGCACCCGCGCGCCGAGCACGATGCCGGCGGCGTCCGCCTTCGCCATCAACGAAAGATTTTTGGCGAGCATGTTGCCGGCCTCGAGATCGGGCACCAGAAGGATTTGCGCACGCCCCGCAACCTCGGACTTGATGCCCTTGATCCTTGCCGCTTCCGGATCGACCGCGTTGTCGAAGGCCAGCGGGCCATCGAGAATGCCGCCGGTGATCTGGCCGCGGTCGGCCATTTTGCAAAGCGCTGCAGCTTCAATGGTCGACGGGATCTTCGAGGTGACCGTTTCCACCGCCGAGAGGATTGCAACGCGCGGCGTGCCGAGACCGACCTGGGTCCACAGATCGATGGCGTTCTGCACAATGTCGCGCTTGGCGTCGAGGTCGGGGAAGATGTTGATCGCCGCGTCGGTGATGAACAGCGTTTCCGCGTAGGTCGGCGCATCCATGACAAAGACGTGACTGATCCTGCGGGCGGTGCGCAGCCCGGTCTTGGACGACGTGACGGCGCGCATCAGCTCATCGGTGTGCAGGCTGCCTTTCATGAGCAATTCGCCCTGACCGGCATGAATCATCTCGACCGCCTTCTCTGCGGCCCCGTCGCTGTGCGGCACGTCGACGATCTCGTATTTGGAGATGTCGATATTGTGCTTGCCGGCGACGGCCTTCAGCTTCGCCGCCGGAGCGACCAGGACCGGAACGATGAGGCCGGCCTGCGCGGCCTCGACCGCACCGCGCAGCGAGGTCTCGTCGCAAGGATGAACGACCAGCGTCGTGGCGGGCTGAACGCCTTTGGCCCTGGCAATCAGCCGGTCATATTTCGGTGGGTGCGTCGCTTGCGCCTGGGCAGTTGCTGCGGACGTCGCCATCGGATGATCCCTCTGCAATGTGACACGCGATGCGGGCGTCACCTTCCTGACTTCCGCGATCACGAAGCCTGCGGGCGATTGGACTTTCTGGCTGGTTCCGGGGCCGGCATTTTCGACACGTTTGACCGCGGCCGATTGGGATCGAACAGATCGGACACCTGATCGAGCCGCGCCCTGACCTGCGGCGTGATCTCGCCTGCGGCGCTGATCACCTCGCGGAGGATCTCCAGCGCCTTGCGCCGCTCCTCCGCGCTGTCCGGCAGCAGCGCCGGAATGGCATTCAGCGCGGCGTCCTGATCGATCAGCAGCATGAAGAACTGCTCGCGCACGAGCTTTTTGAATTCGGCAAGCGTCAACCGCGAGGCCTCGCTCTTCGCGAGACGGATGCGTCGGATCGCTTCGAACCCGCGCTCATCCACCGAGGCGCGCGCGGCTCCCGTGTAAATCGTGGCGCGCACCAGCGCCTCGCGGAGCCCGCCCTCGCCGATCCGCGACTTCAGTTCGGCGATGCGCTGCTCAAGGAACTGCTTGTGCAGCGGACTCTTCGCCGCGCGGCGGGGCCGCTCGTCCGATTCCGGATCGATGCCCACGGCGCGCTGCAGCGTCGGCGAACCGTAGATCGACAGGAACGCCTGCTCCGAAAGTCGTTCGCTGGCATCCCTCCAGGCATCAAGCGCCGTGACGATCTGCTTCGACATGACCTCCTGGATCGCCCGGAAGGGGTTGTTGGCATCCACCGGCTTTCGCTCGGCGCGCACCTTGTCCGCCGCGGCGGCAACCTGCGCCATGAACGGATTGGCATTGGAGAAAATCTCGTATTGCAGCCGCAGCAGATGCATCCGGCGAAGCCAGTCGGCCATTTGCGGATTAGCCATCGCCCGCACCAACGGCTGCACATACGATCGGTACAGCGCGAGATTGATCTCGGAGACGCGCGCCGCGGTAGCGAATCTCCGGTCATCGGCGGCATCGTTGCCGCCGAGCGCGCGAATGTCATCGAGGGTGCGGGTTTCGCAGCGCATCACCCATTCGCCGGACACAAGGTCCGGATTGTCCGTATCCGCGGTTTTGGCGGTGAATACGGCTTCATACAGGCCGGGCGGGAGCGTATCGATCAGGTCGATATTGCTGGAAAACTCCCCGTGCTCTTTGCGCGCGACGCCCGACGAAACGAAGATGCCGAGATGGCCTGCGCTCTCGTGAATGGTGTAGACGATGGTCTGGCCGTAAGAGCGGATTTCATCGACATCGCCATAGAGATCGAGGATCCAGCCGAGCGCCTGCTGCGGCGGCGTGATGTTGTCGCCTTTTGAGCAGAACACGACGATCGGCGAGCGGATGCTGCGGAAATCAATCGCAGTGCCGTCAGCCGCCTTGATGTGGCCGCTCGCCAGATTGTTGCCGACGAACAGTTCATCGACGATGAACTGAATTTCTTCGGCGTCGAGGTTGACGTGCCCGCCCCACCAGCGTTCGAAATCGAGATAACGGGGCGCTTCGGTGTCGATCTTCGAGTAGAGATTGTATTGCTTGGTCCACAACGTATTCGCCGGGTTCTGATTCTCGAAATTCTGCACCAGCCAGGCGCCGTCGAACTTGCCATTCCCGAGATCGCTGGTGAGCGCCGTCAGCCAGCTTCCGCCGAGCAGTCCGCCCGAGTAGCGCATCGGGTTCTTGCCGTGGACGCCGGCCCAGTACGAGAGCGGGGAGCCTGCGGCGATAATCGGTCCGAACAACTCCGGGCGGATGGCGGCAACCATCATGATCGCCCAGCCGGCCTGGCAGTTGCCGATCACGGCCGGCTTGCCGTCGGCGTCCGGATGGAGCGCAATCACCTTTTCGAGAAAAGCCGCTTCGGCGCGCGCAATGTCGGCGATCGTCTGCCCGGGCATCGGCTCCGGCAGGAAGCCTATGAAGTAGCAGGGATGGCCCGCCTTGAAGATGACGCCAATCTCGCTGTCGGACTTGAAGCCGCCGATACCCGGGCCGTGGCCGGCGCGCGGATCCACGACGACGAACGGCCGGCGCGTCGGATCGATCTCGACGCCTGCGGGTGGAACGACCCGCGTCAGGGCATAGTTGACCGGCCGTTCCAGCGTACGGCCATCGACAACCAGCTCGACCTGATAGTCGAGAACATGCGGCGCCTTCTGTGCCGCACGTTCGCGAAAGGCATTCCCGCGCTGGCGCATGACATCGAGAAACAGCAGCGAGCGCTGCGCCGCGTCCGTCATGTATTCGATGGCCGGCGCGAACCCGCCGAAGATCGGCGGGACGTCGTCCTTGGACTCCGGGCCCCTTGCGTCAGACATGCGGGCAGCTCCTCCAGCGGAACCGGTCAGCAGTTGCTCCGCCGATGGCCCAAGCGTCATCGTTCAGCGAACGCATCAGCACGCCGGTCAACTCGAATTCGACCAAGCCCGACTGCGCGAACTAAAGTCCCCGCACGGCACCGATGGAATTGAACTTAGGTTTAGATCGGCCGGCGCTGATCGGCTCGATCTGCGCGATAACCCGGCGGTTTTGCCGCTCATTTGTGACAGGGCGACTTCACTGCGCCACCTGCGTCATTGGTTTCCCAGAGCAACAACCTTCGGGCACCGATTGCGCGTCATTTGAGCAGGCGGAGCTGTGGGTACGCGCAATACGGTCCGCCACCATCGCGGGTCGAGAGGTCGTGATGTTCAAGCTCGACGGAAGCTCGTGGCGCCGCCACTGCCGGGGGCATCGCCATTCGTGTCGCACCGGACGCCCGACGTGCCTCGAACCGACCAGCCGAATCTCCGACGCCGCTGGACGATGACCATTCGCTCCGGTCAGCGGCTGTTCAACACCCCGTGTATCGCCTCCAACTTGAGCAACAGCTCACCGGCATCGTCGAGGCATGGCCAACTCGATCGAAGCGCACATCGACAACAGCGCGCGACAAGGTCGCAGGATCTGTGCGGCGCGCTCGATCGACGCCCGGCGGTCAAAGTCGGCGGCACGCCGGCAATCCGCTTCTGCTGACGCGCCGACTGACCGGCCGGTCCTTACACCTAGGTATAGTTTTGCCCGAGGCCCGCTGAGCCTTTACTGCGCCGGCCGGAAGAGTCTCCGGCCGGGCAGGCGACGCGCCGTCCTGCCAAGTTGTCTGTCATCTCTCGAATGTTTGGCGCACGGGAGGGGACATGGATAAGACGCTTCACCCCGCCGCCATCCAACACCTGCCGGCGTTCATTACCGCGCCCGGCGAAACCGATGTGTTGATGGTCGTCACGGCCTTCGTCCTGTTGGGTGCGGTTGTCGCGTTCGGCGTGCTGTTCCTGACTCTGCACACGCTGCCGGAACGCATGGCCCACACGGCCCACAAGCTGCAATTCGAAATCGTCGCCGTTCTCGGCCTTCTGGCGCTGTTCACCCACATGCACATCTTCTGGGTCGCCGGCTTGCTGCTGGCGCTGATCGATTTTCCCGATATCGGCGGCTGGCTCAGCCGGATCGCGGGATCGGTCGAGAAGATCGCCGACAACGGCCAACGCGCTTCTCCCCCCGACAAGGCCGAGGCGGCTCACATGCCGCAGGAGGGTGTGGTCAGCATCAAACGGGCCGATGCGGGTGCGTCTGCAAGGCCGGAGTTCACGTCAGCCGGCGCGGGTGGATGATCCATGCTCGAACTTCTGCTCTGCTCGCTGCTCACGGTCCTTCCGGACTATCTCTACCGCCGCTACCGGCAGGGAAAGCGCTTCGGCAAGGAGATCACTCTCTACTCGGTGTGGTACGAGTTGCGCTACGGCATCACGTCCTGCGTGATTCTCACCATCCTGCTGATCACGACCATCTTCTACAACCATCCGTCCACGACCACCGCCACATTGTTCTTCCGCACCGTCCCGATCCTGCCGGAGACGAACGGACGCGTCGCCGAGGTTTATATCGGCGAGAGCGGCCCCATTACCCAGGGAGCGCCGATCTTCCGGCTCGACAGCACCAAACAGCAGGCCGCGGTGGAGACCGCGCGCCGCAAGATCGCCGAGGTGGAGGCGGCGTTCGTCGTGGCGCAGGCCGAGATCGCGAAGGCAGAGGGTCAACTGCGCGACGCCAAGGGAAACGAGCAGCAGGTCCAGGACGAGCTGGACACCAAGCGGGAGCTGCACCGGCGCAACCCCGGCATCGTTCCGGTTCGCGACATCGAGCGGCTCGAAGTCCGCCTGGACGGTGCCCAGGGCGCGGTCGCCGCTGCGTCGGCAGCAAAGCAGGCCGCCGAGATCCGGGTTTCGGGCGTGCTGCCGGCCGAGAAGGCCAGCGCCGAGGCCGAGCTGGCGCAGGCGCAGGTGGAGCTCGACAAGACCGTCATCCGCGCCGGTGTGAACGGGCGCGTCGAGCAGTTCTTCCTGCGGGTGGGCGACATCGTCAACCCGCTGATGCGGCCGGCCGGCGTTCTGATCCCCGAAGGGGCGGGATCACGGAGCCTGCAGGCCGGCTTCGACCAGATCGAGGCGCAGATCATGAAGCGCGGCATGATCGCCGAGGTCACCTGTGTGTCCAAGCCATTCACCGTCATCCCCATGGTGGTGACGAGCGTCCAGGACTACATCGCCGCCGGCCAGTTCCGCGGCGGTGAGCAGCTGCTGGAGGCGCGACAAGTGGTGCGCCCCGGCACGCTGCTGGTGTTTCTCGAACCGCTCTACACGGGCGGCCTCGACGGGGTCACGCCGGGCAGCAGTTGCATCGCCAACGCCTATTCCAACAACCACGACATCATCGCCGCGAAGGAAACCGGCTTCATCAAGGGCGCCGCGCTGCACGCCGTGGACGCGCTCGGGCTGGTGCACGCATTGATCCTGAGGATTCAGGCGCTGGTGCTGCCGTTCAAGGCGCTCGTCTTCAGTGGACACTAGAATAGCGGCGCTTCTTCAGGCGCGTGTCGATCGGCAGGAGCCAGCGCCGGCGCAGCTTGCCCGCAAGCTTCTTGTCGATCGACGGCGTAATCAGCCGGTCGAACGCAAACGCGACCCCCGCATATTCATCGTCGCAGCCCTCGGCGCGCTCCTTGGGCAGCAGGCCTTTGGACACGAAATCGGCGAACAGCGCCTGGTCGGCGCCATAAGCCAGACACAGCACGTTGAAATAGCGCTGCGACGGCGTGCCGTGCTCGTCGGCGAATTTCTTCAGCGGCATCGACACCGTCGGCGACTGCAGATCGCCCTTGTACTGATAGGCGGTGCCCAGGATCAGCCGGCGCGCCTCGTCCTTCTCCATCTTCAGCATGATGTAGACGGAGAATTGATCGGCGGCGTCCTCCTCGCGTCCGAACAGCGGCACCTGAAGGATGTCGAACACCGCATGGCCGGCCTCGTGCAGAAACACGTCCATCACCGGACCGATCAGCGCATCGATCGGCGCAACATCGGCCGGCGCGGCCTCGTCGGGCACGTTCTTCCAGACTTCGTCCAGATATTCGTAGCAGACGGTCACGGCCTTGCCGTCGTACCACGCGTTTGAAACGCCGTCGCAACCCGCGGTCTTGATCAGCAGCCGGCGCGACAGGCGCAGCGGGCTGAGCAATTGCTTGATCTTCTCCAACGTGCGGTGCTCTTTGACGAGTTCCAGCACCGCCCGGTGTTCCGGCGACTTCGGCGCGACGTATGCAATATCGATCCGATCGGCCTTTGCGCGTTTTGCAGGTTTCGCGGGTTTCGCATCAGCCGAAGTGACAACCGACAATGCCAGCACACTCGCCAAGACGCGCAATAGGGTCCATGCCATTCAGTGGTTCCGCTGCTCCCCCTCCCAGCCTGGTGAACCGGGATAGCGCCAACAGCGGCGATAATGAGGCCGAACGCGTTTAAGCCGCCTGCCCCTGCGCTTCGGCGGTCGCCTTCACCTCCGGCAGGACCGAGAAACTGCCGGCATGGGCGATGTTCCAGGCCTGCGCGTAATAGGCGTGCGCGGTTCCGGCCAGAAGTTCCCGGTCGCCGAGAAAGGTGTAGAGCTCGGCGAAAGTCTTGACCTCGTGCGCCGACACCCGCTTGAGCAGATGCATCGGCGTCAAGTCCTTCGGACGAACGAGCCCTGCGGCACCGATCAGTTCCGACAGCGCGGCGAGCGTGTTGTCGTGGAAGCGCCGCACCCGCTCCGCCTTGTCGGGAACCACCAGAGCGCGCTGGCGGAGCTGGTTCTGCGTCGCGACGCCGGATGGACAATGGTCGGTATGGCAGGACTGCGCCTGCACGCAGCCGAGCGCAAACATGAAACCGCGTGCGGCATTGCACCAGTCGGCGCCGAGCGCGAGCACCCGCGCCATATCGAAGCCGGTGATGATGCGGCCGGCGACGCCAAGCTTGATGGTGTCGCGCAGCCCGCAGCCGACGAGACAGTTGTGGGCGAACAGCAGGCCCTCGCGCATCGGCGTGCCGATGTGGTCGACGAACTCCAGCGGCGCCGCACCGGTGCCGCCTTCGGTGCCGTCGATGACGATGAAGTCCGGACGGATGCCGGTCTGCAGCATCGCCTTGCAGATGCCCATGAACTCCCACGGATGGCCGATGCAGAGCTTGAAGCCGACCGGCTTGCCGCCCGAGAGCTCGCGGAGTCGCGCGATGAAATGCATCATCTCCAGCGGCGTTCCGAACGCCGAGTGGCTCGCCGGCGACACGCAATCGACGCCAATGGGCACGCCGCGCGCGTCGGAAATCTCGGCCGTCACCTTCGGGCCGGGCAGCACGCCGCCGTGGCCGGGCTTTGCGCCCTGCGACAGCTTGATCTCGACCATCTTGACCTGAGGATTGGCCGCCTCCCTGGCGAAATCCTCGGCGCAGAACGTGCCGTCGGCGTTGCGGCAGCCGAAATAGCCGCTGCCGATCTCCCAGATGATGTCGCCGCCGAATTCCTTGTGATAGCGGCTGTAGCCGCCCTCGCCGGTGTCATGGGCGAAGTTGCCGAGCTTTGCGCCGCTGTTCAGCGCACGGATCGCATTGGCGCTGAGCGAGCCGAAGCTCATCGCCGAGATGTTGAACAGCGACAGCGAGTAAGGCTGCTTGCAATCGGGTCCACCGACGGTGACGCGAAAATCATGCTGCGTCGGCGGCGCCGGCATGAGCGAATGGTTGATCCATTCAAAATTGTCGCCGTAGATGTCCTGCTGGGTGCCGAACGGTCGCTTGTCGAGCTGCCCCTTGGCGCGCTGGTACACCACCGCCCGCTTGCTGCGGTTGAACGGCGTGCCGTCGACGTCGCTTTCGAGGAAATACTGGCGGATCTCCGGCCTGATCTTCTCCAGCATGAAACGGAGATTGGCGAGGATCGGATAGTTGCGGCGCAGGCTGTGCTTGGTCTGCGCCATGTCCCAGAGGCCGATCGCGACGAGAATGGCGCACACGGCGAACGGAACGACGAACCAGCTGCTGAGCAGGATGAGCAGGCCGAACACCAGCGTGCCGGCGAAGCTCGCAACGATCGCGACGTAGCGCATCCAATCCCCCGAAGCCCGACAACCTCCGGAACGTATGTCAGCCCTGTGACGGCCGAATGTCGCGCGGCGGCGCTACGCCGCCGCGGACCTGAAGCGGAATGACTTTTCTTCGAATCGTCATCCCGCTTCAGCTGCTTGTTCGAGCATGATCTTTCCCGAAAACCGCTTCACACTTTTCGGGATCATGCTCTTGTTTGAGCATGATCTTTCCCGAAAACCGCTTCACACTTTTCGGGATCATGCTCTTGTTTGAGCATGATCTTTCCCGAAAACCGCTTCACACTTTTCGGGATCATGCTCTAGGCCGCCGCTGACTTGCCGACCGCCGCGTTGACGCGCGGCATCACCTGCTCGGCCATGAGCTGCATCGAGCGCCTGGCCAGTGCCGGATCGGCCCAGTCCATGCCGGCATAGACGATCTCGCCGAAGTCGCCGATCTCCTCGCGCAAGGCGAGCAGCTGGTCCACCACCCTGTTGACGCTGCCGTGGATCACGCAGTTGTCCATCACGTAGTCCAGCGTGATCTCGTCGTCCGGCTGGTCCTTGTGGCTCTTGAAGACATAAGCGCGCTTGCCGCGCTTCATCTTGAACAGCATCTGCGACCAGTAGAATTCGTAAGGATTGCCCTTGCCGGTGCGGCCGTAGCGCTCCGCCGTCCTGTCGTCATCGGCGACGCAGATGGTGCGCGCCACGCGCCAGTCCTTGACGTCGGGCTTTGCGCCGGCTTCCGCCTTGCCCTTGGAGTAGTTCTCCCAGTGCGACTTCAGATGCTTGGAGAGCAGGAAGTTCGCCGACAGCGGATGGAAGTCGCGCTTGCCCATCAGCACCACGCCCGGCGAGAACGGCGCCACCACCGTGCCGACGATCTCCGGCCGCGGCTTCTGGTACGGCTTGCCCATGTAGCCCACGCCGATCTCCAGTGCCTGGGTGCGCGCCGTGGACACCTTGAAGCGGTTGTCGGGGAAGTCGATGTCGTAGGGCGGATCGCGCTCCCAGATCGCGAGGATCACGTCGATCGCCTCGGCGAACATTTTGTTGCGGTCCTGCTCCAGGATGCCGAGCACCTCGGCGTCCGAGACCAGCGCGCCGGGGCTCACGCCGAAGATAAAGCGGCCCTCGGACAGATGATCGAACATCGCCGCCTGCTGGGCGATCACCACCGGATGGATCTGCGACAGGTTGGTGGTGCCGGTGGCGAGCTTGATCTGCTTGGTATCGGTGATGAGCGAAGCGTTGAACATCATGCTCGACGTGATGTTCTCGGCCCGGTCGGTCAGGTGCTCGCCCATGAAGGCATCGTAGAAGCCGAGCTTGTCGGCCAGGATGATGGCCTCGCGGTCCTCCTTCAGCGTTTCCGCCCAGGGACGGTGCAGCGGATGCACCGGCATCGTGAAGTAACCCAGTCTCATTCTCTTGATCTCCGCCTTGCTCGATCTCGGCCTCGCCGTCCGCTAAGCTCGCCATATCGAACGCAACCCTGTCATATCTTGAATTCGGTCCGGCCGCTATCCGAAGGCAATACCCATGAAAACCTTGCGCTTTGCCGCGGCCCTCGCTCTCGCGGCGGTTGCCGCGCCGGCGGCCGCCGAAGACCTGGTCCGGCTGAACACGTTTCCGACCGCGCGCTCGCTGCCGTTCTTTGTCGGCGTCGAGAAGGGCATCTTTGCCAAACATGGCATTAAGCTCGAATTCGAATTCACCGAGAGCTCCAGCGCCCAGCGCCAGGGGCTGGCGAACGGCAAGTTCGAGGTCGTGCATTCTGCGGTCGACAACGCGCTCGCCATGATCGAAACCGCCAAGGTCGACGTGGTGATCGTCTCCGGCGGGGACGGCGGCACCAACGAGTTCATCGTCGCCAAAGACATCAGTTCGTTTGCCGACATCCGCGGCAAGGCGCTGGTCACCGACGCGCCGAACACCGCCTACGCGCTGCAGGCGAAGAAAATCCTTCTCCGCAACGGCCTGAAGGACGGCGTCGACTACCGGATCAACGCGGTCGGCGCCGGCCCCTTCCGCCTCAAGGCCATGCTCGAAGGCGGCGACAATGCAGCGGCGATCATGAACCTGCCGTTCTCGGCGCAGACCATCGAGGCCGGATTGAAGAGCCTCGGCCGAACGGTGGACATGCTCGGACCGTATCAGGCCGGCGGCGCCTTCGTTCTACGCGCCTGGGCCAAGGCGAACCCGGATGTTCTCGAGCGCTATCTCGCGGGCTACATCGAGTCGCTGCGCTGGGTGCTCGACAAGGCCAACCGCGACGAGGCCATTGCGCTCCTGATGAGCAAGCGCCACCTCACGCGCTCGCTTGCCACCCGCAGCTACGACCTGATGATCGAGCCGGGCTTTGGCTTCAATCCGGACGCCCGGCTCAATGCCGAGGGCTTCGACAACGTGCTGAAACTGCGGCAGGAGGTCGAGGGCGGGCCGGCGCCCGACCCGGCGAAATATCTCGATTTGTCCTATTACGACCGTGCGCTGAAGCGGTTGGCGCGTTAGCTCTATCCCCACGGTCCTTCCGGGGCGGCGCCCTTGGCGCGTTCACGCGCGTCTTCGACGCGCTATGGGGCCGAACCCGGATTCCATAACCGCCGCTGCGGAGTATGGATTCCGGGCTCGCCATGGCGCGTCGAAGACGCGCGTAAACGCGCTGATGCGCGCGCCCCGGAATGACAGAACGATAGAGCGGCGCTAGGTTATCGCTGCCCTCCAGCAAGAAAGTACTCAATGCTCAAGCGTTCATCCGACAACCGCCTCAACGGGGCGCAGGTCATCGTCGACTACCTGATCCGCGAGAAAGTCCCCTACGCCTTCGGCCTGTGCGGGCACGGCAACATCCAGTTCATCGACGCACTGCACGAGCGGCAGAGCGACATCAAAACCATCTCGGTGCATCACGAGAGCGTCTGCGGCTTCATGGCCGACGCCTACTACCGCGTGAAGGGGCGGCCGGTCGCCACGTTCACGTCCTGCGGCCCGGGCTCGGCCAACCTGCCGATCGCGCTCGCCACCGCCTATCTCGACTCGGTTCCGTTCCTCGCCGTCACCGGCAACGTGCCGACCACCCAGTTCAACCGCGGCGCGTTCCAGGAGATGTACCGGCAGAGCGCTGCCGACTTCCCCTCCACCGTGCGCAGCATCTGCAAGAAGGTGTTCCAGCCCACGCGCGGCGAGCAGGTGCCGCAAGCGGTGCGGCAGGCGTGGAAGACCATGGTCACCGGACGTCCCGGCCCCGTGGTGCTGGACGTTCCTTTCGACGTGTTCCTGGAAGCCGCGGCGGAAGAGACGCCGAAGCCGGAGGAGTGGAGCGCCAACATCTCGTCGCGCTGTGGTGCCGATCCCGACGGCGTAAAGCAGGCCATCGACATGCTGCTCAAGGCCGAGCGGCCGGTCATTCTCGTCGGCCAGGGCGTCAAGTACGGCGGCGCGACCGCGGACCTGCTGACGCTGGCCGAGAAGCTGCAGATCCCGGTGGCGCATTCGATGAGCGGCATCGGCGCGATCGACACGCATCATCCGCTGTCGCTGGGCCTCGTCTCGCGCGGCGGCGCCTATCAGGCGAACGGCGCGACCCGGCAGGCCGACGTGCTGCTGGCGCTCGGCGTGCGCTTCGACGACCGCACCTCGAGCTCGTGGATTCCCGGCTACTCGTTCACCATCCCGCCGACCAGGCTGATCCATGTCGACATCGACCCCGAGGAGATCGGCCGCAACTATCCCACCGCGCTCGGGCTGATGGCCGACGTCCGCACCTTCCTGCGGCAGGTTCTGGCGGAGCTCGAGACGCGCAAGGGCGTGGCCGACGCCGCGGCGTCGCGCAGGAAATGGCTCGCAACGATCGACGGCATGCGCCAGGAATGGAACAAGTTCATCGCGCCGGGCTTCGTCGACGACGCGACGCCGGTCCATCCGCAACGTGCCGCCTATGAGATCGACAAGGCGCTGCCGGACGACGCCATCATGGTCAGCGACATCGGCGTGCATCACAACTGGCTCTTGCAGTTCTGCAAGCCGAAGCGGCCGGACAGCTTCATCGGCTGCATGGGCTTCGGCGCGATGGGCTTCGGCGTCGCCGGTGTGCTCGGCGCGAAGTTCGCCGCGCCCGACCGTCCCTGCGTATCGGTCTGCGGCGACGGCGCGTTCTTCATGCACGCGAACGTGCTCGGCACCGCGGTCGAGTACGATCTGCCGGTCGTCTGGGTGGTGTGGAACAACTACGCCTATGCGTCGATCCGCGGGTTGCAACGCGGCTATCTCGACGGCCGTGAGCTCGCCACCGACTTCAAGGAGCCGCACACCGGCAAGCCCTACAACCCGGACTTCGCGGCGATGGCGCGCTCGGCCGGGGTCGAGGGCGTGCGCATCGACCGCGCCGGCGACATCGGCGAGGCGATCCGCAAGGGCATCGCCGCCAACAAGCCGTACCTGATCGACGTCAACATCAACGCCGACCAGAATCCCGGCGGCGCGGGCGTGTGGGAGCTGCCCGGCCTCGGCGTCAGCAAGGTGGCGATCGGCGGGCGCTATCAGCCGTAACAAGAATTGCAATTCAGGAGTGAACGTATGTCGGTGACAATTCCGGAAGAAGCAAAGAATTTCAAGCTGCTCGGCCATGATTCGTCGGCCGCCTGGGGCGGCGGCTCGATCGTCGAGGTGCACAAGGGCTTCGCCTATGTCGGCGCGGTCGGCTCGGCGTCCTACAACGGTCCCGAGGGCTTCACCGTCCACGACGTGCGCGATCCGCGCAAGCCGAAGAAGGTCGCCGAGGTGAAATCGCCGCCCGGCGTGCATTCGCACAAGCTGCGCGTGGTCGACGGCGACTTCCTCTACGTCAATTCCGAGCGGCTCGGCGGCGAGGCCGGAAGGAACGCCCGCACCGGGTTGTTCATCTTCGACATCAGCAAGGGCGGCGAGCCGAAACAGGTCCGCTTCTACGACCTGCCCGGCACCGGCCCGCACCGCTTCGGCGTCGACAACAAGCGCAAGCTTGCGATGCTGCCGAACAACGCGCCCGGCTGGAACGGTCGCGTGATCTGGACGCTCGACATCTCCGACCCGCTCAAGCCCGAGGTGATCAGCCAGTTCGGCCTGCCGTGGATGAAGGCGACGAACGGCGACGGCGATTTCGGCAGCGCGCAGCCGCACGAGGAGGCCGTCACGCTGCACGGCCCGCCGACCATCCGCGGCAACCGCATGTACTGCGCGTGGTGGGGCGGCGGCATTTCCGTCATTGATTGCTCCGATCTTTCCAACATGAAGCTCGTCGGGCACCTTTCGTGGGCGCCGCCCTTCCCCGGCTCGAACCACACCTGCTGGCCGCTCGGCGACCGGCCGTACCTGATCTGCACCGACGAGGCGCGCGCCAAGCAGAAATACTGGGACGCGCAGTTCATGTGGGTGATCGACGCGCGCAAGGAGGACAAGCTCGTGCCGATCGCGACCTTCATGCCGGACCGCGAGAAGTACTACGACCGGCCGGGCCGGTACGGTGCGCACAACGTTCTGGAATACATGCCGGCGGACGGACCGTGGAAGGACATCGTGTTCCTGACCTACTTCAACGCCGGGCTTCGTGCGGTGAACGTCAGCGATCCATTCCATCCGAAGGAGGTCGGCTGCTTCGTACCGGCGCTGGAGGGCGACCGGCCGGCGGTGCAGTCGAACGACATCGGCACCGACGAGCACGGGCGGCTCTATCTCATCGACCGCGCCGGCGCGGGGATGCACATCCTGGAGTACACAGGCTAAGCAGCCGGCCCCGCTCCGCCGTCATCGCCCGCGACGGCGGGCGCTCCAGTTCGACAACTGAGGCTTGGATGCCCCGCCTTCGCGGGGCATGACGGCCGAGAGAATGGCAACAGCAACGCATAGGAACACGGATGGACCTCGGCCTTCGAGACCGCGTCGCAATCGTCACCGGCGGCAATCGCGGCATCGGCTATGCAATCTCCGCCGAACTTCTCAAGGAAGGCGCCCACGTCGTCGTCGCGAGCCTTGATCCTACGCGCAACGCCGATGCGGTCGGAAAGCTCAAGGCCCAATCGAACGGCCGGGTGACCGGCGTGCCCACCGACCTCAATGACGTCGCCGCGGTCGAGAATCTTTTTAAGAAAACACTCGCCGAATTCGGCCGCCTCGACATCCTGGTCAACAACGCCACCAACATCTCGCAGGGCAGCTTCTTCGCCATGACCGAGGAGCACTGGGACCGCGCCTTCGACAACAAGCTGCGCGGCACGGTGCGCTGCATCCGCCATGCCGTGCCGCCGATGCGCGAGCGCAAGTGGGGCCGCATCATCAATATCTCGGGCGGTGCGGCCTGGACGCCGCAGCTTGGGGCCATCACCACCGGAATCAACAACGCTGCCGTGCAAAATCTGACGGTCGCGCTCGCGAACGAACTCGCCAAGGATGGCATTCTGGTCAATGCCATCGTGCCCACCGCGGTCCGCACCGAGCGGCACGACCAGAACATCCGCGAGGCGATGGCGAAAACCGGCCAGTCCGAGGCCGAGGTGCTGAAGCCGCGCGTCGCCAAGATCCCGTTGGGCCGGATGGGCCGGCCGGAGGAGATCGCGACCGTCGTCGCGTTTCTGGCATCCGACCGCGCGAGCTTCGTCACCGGCAGCGCCTGGGCGGTGGATGGCGGCGTTTCGGCGAGACTTTGATATATTCTAGCGGGGGTTGCTCAGAGGGAACGGGGATACGGGAGGTAAGGCGTGCTTGGAAGGCTGATGTTCAAGAAACTTGGCGCTTTCGTTCTGGGGCTTGCGGCCGTGTGCGCGGTTTCGTTCGCCGCGCCGGCGGCCGACTACCCGGCGCGGCCGGTCACCATCCTGGTCGCGTTCACCCCCGGCGGCCCGAGCGACGTTCTGTCACGCATCATCGGCAAGCGGCTGCAGGAAATCCTGCACCAACCGTTCATCATCGAGAATCGTCCCGGCGCGGGCGGCAACATCGCCGCCGAGCAGGTGAAGAACGCCACGCCCGACGGCTACACGCTGCTGATGGGCAACAACAGCATCCTTGCGACCAATGCGGCGCTCTACAAGAAGCTGAACTACGATGCCGAAAAGGATTTCCTGCCGATCAGCCTGGTCGGCACCCAGGCCAATATCCTGGTGGTCAATCCCAACGTTCCGGCAAACTCCATGCAGGAGCTGATCGCGCTCGCCAAGGCGAGCCCCGGCGCGCTGAACTTCGCCTCGTCCGGCCACGGCGCCGCCGCCCATCTCGCCGGCGAACTGTTCAAGACCGAGGCCAAGATCAACATCGTGCATGTCGCCTACAAGGGCGCGGCCCCCGCCCTGCAGGACGTGGTCGCAGGCCACGTGCAGATGATGTTCGCCACGGCTGCGTCGGTGATCGGGCTGATCAAGCAGGGCAAGGTGCGCGCGCTCGCCGTCACCACGCCGAAGCGCACGGCGCTGCTGCCGGACCTGCCGACCGTCGACGAACTGGGTCTCAAGGGCTTCGACGCCACCACGTGGCACGGCCTCGTTGCGCCGGCGGGCACGCCGAAAGAGGTCATCGACGCGCTGCATATCGCGACGACCGAGGCGCTGAAGGATCCGGCCACGCAGAAGGCCCTCACCGATCTCGGCGTCGACATCATCGGCAACACGCCGAGGGAGTTCGCCGACTACATCAAGTCGGAAATTCCGAAATGGACGGCGGTGGTGAAGGCGTCAGGCGCGCAGGTCGACTGAAATGACGGACGCTGTTCCCGATTACGCGCCGCTTTGCGCGCCGCCGGATCGCAGCCCGCGCGCGCCGCGAACGCCGTTCCCTGCGCTCTCCTGCGACACCCACGCGCACATCATGGGGCCTGCGACGCGGTTTCCCTATGCGAAGGAGCGTATCTACACGCCGCCCGACTCGACCGCAGACGATTACCGCCGGCTCCTTGCAGCGCTTGGCGTCGAACGCGCGGTGCTCGTGCAGCCGAGCGTCTACGGCACCGACAACGCCGCGATGCTGGACGCGATGCAGCATCTCGGCAGAGGCATCCGGGCGGTCGCGGTGACCGATCCGGCGATTGCCTCAAAAGAGATCGAAGCACTTCACAATGCGGGCGTGCGCGGGCTTCGCTTCAACGTCGTCGACCGCCGCGAGGACAGAAACGTGGTGCCGGCGGCAATGCTGCGCGACGTTGCCAAGCGCATCGCGCCGTTCGGCTGGCACATCGAGCTGCTGGTCAATGTCGACGAGGCGAAGGATTTCGCGAGCGCGGTGGCGGACATTCCGGTGCCGATCGTGCTCGGCCATCTTGGCTATCCGAAATCCGGCGCGCGGCATTGGACGGCGCATTCGGCCTTCACCGACATGCTCCGCCTGATCGACAAGGGCCGCTGCTGGATCAAGCTCACCGGTCCCTATCGCATCACCGGCAGCGCCGACGTGCCCTACGAGGACGTCGATGCCGCCGCGCACGCGCTGGTTTCTGCCGCGCCGCAACGGCTCGTCTGGGGCACCGACTGGCCTCATGTGATGAAGAAGAAGCCGATGGCGAACGACGGCGACATGGCCGACCTGATGCAGCGCTGGATTCCGGACGCGAAAATCCGCGCGCGGGTGCTGGCCGGCAATCCGGCGGAGCTCTATGGCTTCGCGCCGGGCGAGAAGATCGCGTAGCGGCACGCCGCCGCTACTGCTCGATGCGGTCGAGATTCTTCGTCATCCGGGCAATGACCCGGCGAAACTGCGCCAGATCTGTCGGATCGATCCCTTCCGCGCCCTGATCGTTGACGCCCTGCGAGATCTGCAGCAGCCGCGACCGCAGCCGCTTTGCCTTGGCGGTGAGATGCACCCGCGTCACGCGGCGGTCAGTGGCGCTGCGCGCGCGGCGGATCAGCCCGGTCTTTTCCATGCCGCGCAGCGCGATCACCGTGGTCGGTTCCATCATCCCGACCCGCACGCTCAGCTCGCGTTGCGACAGCCCGTCCTCCTCCCACAGCACGCGCAGGAAGTACCATTGGCCGCGGGTGACGCCGTGCGGCGTGATGCGCTTCTCCAACAGCCGCTGGAACGCGCGGTTGGCGTCGCGGACCAGATAGCCGAGGCTCCCGCCGAGCGAAAAATCGATCGTGTGGCGGCGGGGGCCGGCATTTTTGCCGTTGTCGTCAACGATGCTCTTTCGCCGTGTTGCCATGCAATGTCTTTCGAACGCCATGCAGCCCTCGCGTTGACACGACATGGGGCGGAGCAAATAATACTTAGAAATCTATCCAATGCACGCTTCAACGACCGCGCAACCAGCGCCGCGTGCCGCTTCAGCAGGGAGCCCCGGAGATGCAGAAGGCCGTCCGCAAAAAAGAGCTGAAGGTCGTGCAGCGGCCGGTGAGCCTGCGCGACACATTGGAATGGCTCAAGGCGCAGGGCGACCTGATCGAGAGCGACAAGCCGATCAATCCCGACCTCGAGGTTACCGGCCTGCAAAAGCATCTCGATGGCGCCTGCCCGATGCTGTTCAACAAGGTGAAGGGCAAGCCGAACCACCGCCTCGTCACCAACCTGTTCGGCGACATGAACGTCATCAACAAGATGTTCGGCTGGAAGGACGACACTGAGCGCACGCACAAGCTCGCGCACGCGCTGTCCCATCCGCTCAAGCCGCAGGAGGTGATGCAGAGCGTCGCGCCCTGCCAGGAGGTGGTGATCAAGAACCCGAAGGACGTCAACGAATACATGGTGCCGATCCGGCACACGACCTACGAGCCCGAGCACACCGTCGGCTCCGGCATCCGCTGCGTCACCGGCAAGTACTTCGATGGCGGCTCCGACCTCGGCTACAATCGCATGAATTTCCGCTGGGGCAACGTCGGCACGTTCCAGATCTCGCCCGGCTCGCACATGTGGCAGGTGGTCAACAAGCACTACAAGGACGACCAGCCGGTGCCGATCACCATGAACTTCGGCGTGCCGCCGGCCTGCACGCTGCTCGCGGGCGCCGCGTTCGGCTACGCGATCATGCCGCAGGGCTGCGACGAGATCGGCATTGCCGGCGCGGTGCAGGGCTCGCCGATCCGCCTGGTGAAAGCGCGCACGGTCGATGCGATGGCGCTGGCCGACGCCGAGATCGTGCTCGAGGGCTACGTTCATCCGCGCGACCGCCGGTTCGAGACCGAAGAGTCGGAGGCGTCCGGCGTGCAGGGCCGCCATCATTTCCATCCGGAATGGGCCGGCTACATGGGCAAGGCCTACAAGGCGCCGACGTTCCACGTCACCGCGGTGACGATGCGCAAGCCGCAGAGCAAGCCGATCGTGTTCGCGCTCGCCGTTCATACGCTCGACGAGCACAACATCGACACCACGATCCGCGAGGCGACGATCTTCGAGCTGTGCAACCGGCTGCAGCCCGGCATCGTCCAGGACGTGGTGATCCCGTATTGCATGACCGACTGGGGCGGCTGCATCATCCAAGTCAAGAAGCGCAACGCGATCGACGAAGGCTGGCAGCGCAACTTTCTCGCCGCGGCGCTGTCGTGCTCGCAGGGCATGCGGATCGCGATCGCGGTCAGCGAGGACGTCGATCCCTATTCGATGGACGACGTGATGTGGTGCCTGACCACGCGCGTCAATCCGCAGACCGACATGCTCAACCCGATCCCCGGCGGGCGCGGCCAGACCTTCATGCCGGCCGAGCGGATGACCGCCGGCAACCAGCAGTGGACCGCCTCGAACACGCGCTTCGAGGGCGGCCTCGGCATCGATGCCACCGTGCCGTTCGGCTACGAGGAGGACTTCCTGCGGCCGGTCTACCCGATCGAGAAGGTGAAGCCCGAGGACTTCTTCTCCAAGAAGGATATCGAGAACGCCAGGTCGCGCATGGTCGGCTGGGTGAACTCGCTGGCACGCACGGGGCGGTGACGCCTACGCGGCGTAGCTGGTCATCGAAAAGCGTAGGGTGGGCAAAGCCGCGAAAGCGGCGTGCCCACGTCGTCGCAGCGAACACAAAAGCGTGGGCCCGGCGCTGACGCGCCTTGGCCCACCCTACATTCCGGGGCGGTGACGTCCTAGCTCCAAAGTCTTTTCGACGCGAGCTTCGCCCCCTCGGCCAGCGCGCCGAGCTTGGCCCAGGCGATCTCGGCGTGCACGCGCCCGCCCAGGCCGCAGTCGGTGCCGGCGATGACGTTCTCGCGGCCCACGAGCTTGGCGAAGCGCATGATCCGGTCGGCGATCAGATCCGGATGCTCGATCAGATTGGTCGAGTGGCTGACGACGCCGGGCAGGATGATCTTGCCGTCCGGCAGTTTGGTGCGCTCCCAGAGCCTCCACTCATGCTCGTGGCGCACGTTCGCCGCCTCGAATGAATAGCACTGCGCATTGACCTGCAGCATCAGGCCGATGATGTGCTCGAACGGCAGATCGTGGGTGTGCGGCCCGTGCCAGCTTCCCCAGCACAGGTGATAGCGGACACGGTCTTCGGGAATTCCCTTGAGCGCGTGATTGAGCGCATCGATCCTGACCTTGGCGAACTTGTTGACGTAATCCTCGACGCTCATCGCCGGCTTGATCATGTCCCACCAGTCCGGCAGCCCGGGATCATCGATCTGCAACACGAAGCCCGCGTTCACCACCGCGAGATATTCCTCGCGCAGCGCGTCCGCGAGCGCGAAGACGTATTCCTCGTCAGATTTGTAATGCTCATTGAAGATGAAATGATCGAGCCAGCCGGGCGCGATGACGCAGAAGAACGTCTCGTCCACGGCGCGCCCTGCCCGGCCGATGGCGGCCTTGAACGTATCGATCTCCTGCGCCAGGGCCTCGCTGCCCTTGAAGGCAAGCGGACCAGTGACGATCGCCCGCTCGCGCTCGGTCGGCATCGGCTTTTCGCCGGGAACATGGAAGATCGTGCCGGTGGCGTCGAGGTCCCTGTAGAACTGCACGAACTCGTCGCGTTCGCGGGTGAAAACCCGCGTCGATGCAGGCTCGCCCGGCCTGAGTGCCCGCGTCTCAACGCCGGTGAAGTAGCGGCTGAGGTAGGCGAACGTGCGCAGCTTCCAGAACTCGCCATCGCCGATGCAGTCGATGCCGCAATCCAGTTGCTGGCGCACCACCTGGTCGATCCCGGCATTGATCACTTGTGGCTCGACCTTTTCGCCGCGGAACAGCCGGAGCGGCAGGCCTTCGCAGCCCGCAGGAACCGGAAGCCTCCCGGCATGGGTGGTGCGGATACGGTCAGTGCTGCGCTTCATGCTATTGCCCGAACTTGATGTTGGCGGCGCGGATGATGTCGCCGTAGAGCGTGGTCTCCGCCTCGATCCGGCGGGCGAACTCCTGCGGGCCGGCGAAGTCGATCTGCACGAACGTCGCCCTCATCCGCTCGCGCACCGCGTCGTCCTTGGTCGCCTTTTCCAACTCCTGCGTCAGCCGCGCGATGACCGGTTGCGGCGTGCCGGCCGGTGCCATCATGCCCCACCACGGCAGCATGGTGGCCTTGCCGTGGCCGATCTCGGCGAAGGTCGGCACGTCGGGAAAATCCGCCATCCGCTGCGCCGACGACACCGCGAGCGCGCGCAGCGTGCCCTGGCGCAAGGAGCCGGCGATCGACGCCGTGCTCAGCGCGGCAAAATCGATCTGCTGCCCCATCAGCGCCGCGATGACATCGCCGCCGCCGCGGAACGGCACGTGCACCATCTGGATGCCGGCGGAACGCGACACCGCTTCCGCCGCAAGATGCAGCTCGGTGCCGACGCCGGAGCTGCCGTACGTCATCTTGCCGGGGTTGTCCTTGGCCTTCTGGACGATGTCGGCCGCCGATTTCAGCGGCGAGGCGGCATTGACCACAAGCCACACCGGCTGCACCGCGACCACCGCGACCGGCACGATGTCCTTGCGCGGATCGTAGGTGACCTTGTCGTTCATCAGCGGCGCGATGGTGATCGGCGCGGCCGTCGTGAACATGATGGTGGCGCCGTCGGCCGGAGAACGCGCGACCGCGGCGGCGGCAATCTGGCCGGCCGCGCCACCGCGGTTCTCGACCGTGAACGACTGGCCGAGGCTCTGCTGCAGGCGTTCGGAGAAAACCCGCGCCAGGATGTCGGTCGCGCCGCCCGCACCGAACGGAACGATCACCTTCACCGGCCCGGACGGATAGGACTGTGCCGTGGCGGCTGTCGCGGCCATCAGGCCCGCCAGCAGAACGCCGGCCGCCGCCCCCAACCGCTGACGCCCGTGCACCCCGCCCGTCATCGCATCCTCCCCGTTTCGCTTTTCTGTTCCGCGATTATCCGGTCGGGCATCCGGCGCGACAAGTGGCGGGCGATGCATCGCGCGCACGCCTCGGTCGCGCCCACGAGTGGGACGCAGGTGGGACACAAGCCGGAGCGGCCGTGCTATGGTGCCCGGAAACAAGGAACTTCAATCTCATGGCAGGCAATATCAACCCGAATCCCTTCACCACCCGGCCCGAGATCGACGGAACGTTCGGTGTCGTTGCGTCGACCCACTGGATCGCCACCGCGGTCGGCATGGGCACGCTGGAGCGGGGCGGAAATGCGTTCGACGCGGCCGTCGCGACGGCGTTCACGCTTCAGGTGGTCGAGCCGCACCTGAACGGCCCCGGCGGCGACGTGCCGGTGATCCTCTACGACGTGAAGAAGGGCAAGCCCGAGATCATCTGCGGCCAGGGGCCGGCGCCGGCCGGCGCGACGATTGCGCATTACAAGCGCGAAGGCCTCGACATGGTGCCGGGCACCGGCCTGCTCGCGGCCTGCATCCCCGGCATGTTCGACAGCTGGATGATCCTGCTGCGCGACTACGGCACGATGAAGCTCGCCGACGTGCTCACGCCCGCGATCTCCTATGCCGAGCACGGCCATCCGCTGGTCGAGCGCGCGAACGCCACGATCCAGACGGTCGAGAAGCTGTTCCGCGAACACTGGCCGACGTCGGCGGCGATCTATTTCCGCGACGGCAAGCCTGCGGAAACCGGCAAGCTGTTCACCAACAAGGTTCTGGCCGCGACCTACACGCGCGTGCTCAAGGAAGCGGAAAGCGCGGGCGCCGACCGCGTCGCGCAGATCGAAAAGGCGCGCAAGGTCTGGTCGCAGGGGTTCGTTGCCGAGGCGATCGACAAGTTCTGCCGCACCCAGAAGGTCATGGACACCAGCGGCACGCCGCATTCCGGCGTGCTGACCGGCGAGGACATGGCGAAGTGGCAGGCGACGATCGAGCCGCCGCTCACCTACGACTACGGCCGCTACACCGTCTGCAAGGCGCCGTGGAGCCAGGGGCCGGTGACGCTACAGCAGCTCGCGCTGCTCAAGGGCTTCAACCTCGACGGCATGGACGTGGTCGGACCGGACTTCATCCATCTGGTCGTGGAATGCTCGAAGCTCGCCTATGCCGACCGCGAGAAGTTCTACGGCGATCCGAAGTTCGTCGACGTTCCGTTCTCGACGCTGCTGTCCGACGCCTACAACGCCGAGCGCCGCAAGCTCGTGAGCGGCAAAGCCTCGCTCGAGCTGCGTCCTGGTTCGGTGGAAGGTTTCGGCGCGATCGTGAAGCTCAAGCCCGGCGCCAAGCTCGTCGCCGGCATGGGCGCGGGCGAGCCCACCGTCGGCCGCATGGGCGAGGTGGTCGGCGACACGGTGCACTTCGACATCGTCGACAAGGCCGGCAACATGGTCACGGCAACGCCGTCGGGCGGCTGGCTGCAATCGTCGCCGGTGATCCCGGAGCTCGGCTTCTGCCTCGGCACGCGGGCGCAGATGTTCTGGCTGGAAGAAGGCCACCCCGCCTCGCTCGAGCCTGGAAAGCGGCCGCGCACGACGCTGTCGCCGACCATGGCACTGCGCGACGGCGACGCCTATCTCGCCTGGGGCTCGCCCGGCGGCGACCAGCAGGATCAATGGATCACCCAGTTCTTCCTGCGGCATGTGCATGCCGGCATGAACCTGCAGGAGGCGATCGACGCCCCGGCCTGGCATTCCGAGCACTTTCCGATCTCGTTCTGGCCGCGCACGGCGCGACCGGGCGTGCTGCAGATCGAAAAGCGCGTCCCGAAGGAAACCCGCGACGAGCTGGCGAAACGCGGCCACATCATCGAGGTCGAGCCGGAATGGTCGGAAGGCCGCCTTACCGCCGCATCCAAGGACGGGCCGCGCCGGAAAGCCGCAGCCAATCCGCGCGGCATGCAGGGCTACGCCGCCGGACGCTGAACCAGACAGACCGCCAAGGCTGCGTTTGTGTGACGTCGCCCGCGATTGCGGCCTTGCGGCCACGCGCCCGCTGACCAACAATCGGCCAAGGCTGCCCCGACTAAGGGTAGCGAATGGGAGCGAAGCGTGGCAGCGGATCGGGTCATCGTCGCAGACGGCGCGAGCAAGCTGTTCCTCGACGGCACGGTGGTCGCGTTCCGCCAGCTCACGCTCGATGTCAAACGCGACGAAATCCTGTGCATCGTCGGCCCGAGCGGCTGCGGCAAGACCACGCTGCTGCGCTGCATCGCCGGCCTTACCGGGCTCAGCACCGGCTCGCTCTCGGTCCATGGCAAACCGGTTGCCGGGCCCCCGGATGGCGTCGCGATGGTGTTCCAGCACTTCGGCCTGCTGCCGTGGAAGACCGTCTACGACAACGCAGCCTTCGGCCTCGCCATGGCCGGCGCGCCGGCGGCGACCATCAAAGAGCGCGTGATGCACTATCTCGAGCTGGTCGGGCTCACCGGCTTCGAGAAGCACTATCCGTATCAGCTCTCCGGCGGCATGCAGCAGCGCGTCGGCCTGGTGCGCGCGCTGGCGATGAACCCTTCGGTGCTGCTGATGGACGAGCCGTTCGCGGCGCTCGACGCGCAGACCCGCGAAATCCTCCAGGAGGAGCTGCTGCAGCTCATGGAGCGTCCGGAGGAGCGCAAGACCATGGTGTTCATCACCCATTCGATCGACGAGGCAATTCTCCTGGGCGACCGCATCGCGGTGATGAGCGCGCGGCCCGGCCGCATCAAGGAGATGCTCGACGTGCCGTTCGGCCATCCGCGCGACGCCAACGCGTTGCGCGCCGATCCGCGCTTCGGCGAGATGCGCGCGCACATCTGGAAGCAACTGCACACGGCGCGGCCGCAGCAGACGCGGGCGCCGCGGGAGGTCGCATGAGCACCGCCGAGCACACCGCCGACCTGCAGGCCGACATCGCCGGCGACCAGAAACGCGCCGAGCAGGTCGCGGCCGCGCGCCGCCGCAAGGCGGCGACCCAGAACCTCGTCATCCGCCTGGTTTCGCTCGCGATCTTCCTCACGCTCTGGCAGATCGCGGCATGGAATGTCGATCCCGTCCTGTTCACCTCGCCGTGGAAGGTTGCGGTCGCCGCCGTCGACATGCTCCGCACCGGAGAGCTGTGGGCGTCGCTCTGGCCAAGCCTCCTCGTGCTGCTGATGGGGCTGTCGCTGGCCATCGCGTTCGGCACGCTGCTGGGCCTGACCCTCGCGCGCTTCCGCATCATGGACGTGGGGCTCACCGTCTACATCACGTTCCTCTATTCGATCCCGTCGGTGGCGCTGGTGCCGCTGATCGTGCTGTGGGCCGGCTACGAGACCACGGCGAAGGTGATCATCCTGTTCCTGTTCGGCTTCTTCCCGATGGTGATCAACACCTATCAGGGCGTGAAGGCGGTTGACCCGAAGCTGCTCGAGGTCGGCCGCGCATTCCGCTGCTCGGAGCGGCAGCTCTGGGCGAACATCGTGCTGCCCGGCGCGCTGCCCTTCATCGTCACCGGCATCCGCCTCGCGGTCGGCCGCGGCATGATCGGCATGGTGCTCGCCGACCTCTACACCGCGATCTCCGGCATCGGCTATCTGATCGTGCGCACGGCCTCGACGTTCCAGGTGGACCGGATGTTCGTGCCGATCGTGACGCTGGGACTGCTTGGCGTGACGCTGACGGCGCTGCTGCGGCTTGCCGAGCAGTACGTCGCGCCGTGGACTAAGGCGGGGCAGGAAGACTAGCGCTGGGGTGTCACCCCGCGGGCAGCGGTTCCTGCTTCAGGCCAGACCGTCGCCAGAGCCGACGGCGGTATCCCGCTGATGTTTCGGGCCGATCACAGGCATCCTGCGATCGGGGGAACCCACGGCCCGCGCTCGCGCAGTGACCAAACGCACACGCCCGCGGCGGGCAATCCTCTATTAACTCACAAGGAGAGCCATCTTTTCGAACCGCCCGGCCCTGCCGGGCGACCAAAATTTTAAAGTCAGGTGATTGCCATGCCGATTTTCAAATTCGTCGCGGTGACCGGTGTCGCTCTCCTGGGGCTGCTGTTCGCGGCCGACGCCATGCTCACCCCAAGCGGGCCGCTGTTCACCAACGATACGGAAGGCCTGACGCGCGCCGAACCGAAGCAGAAGCAGGCGAAACGATCCGAGCCGGCGGAGGCGCGGGAGGCTCCGCGGCCGCGCGCACCGTCCCTGTTGCAGGTCGACGCCGGGAAGGCCGAGCCCGCGCAAGATGAGACCGTCCGTTACGAGTTGCCGCAGCCCGTCCTTGCGGCGCCTGTGCAAGCGCCGGCTCAAGCCCCTGCCCCGACGGTCATCGCGGCCCCTGCTCCGGTCGCCGCCCCCGCGCCCACTCCGGCGCTCGCACCGCTTCCCACCGCGATCGAACCGACCGCATTGGTTCCGGTCACGCCGGTGGACCCCGCGGCGTCAGCCGCGATGGCCGAGGCTGAGGGCAAGACCGGCGCTGCGAAGATCGGGGCTAAGGTCGAGCCTGCGAAAAACCAGGCTGTGAAGGCCGAAGCTCAGCGGATCAAGACCACCAAGGTCGAAGCGGCCAAGGCTGATCCGGACAAGACGGACGCTGCCAAGCTTGAAACGGTCGCACCAGCACCGCAGGCGCCCCAGCAGCAGGCCGAGCGGCCTCGTGCGCTGGCTCCGGTGCAGGCCATGCCGCCGCAGCCTGCCGTTGCAGTCCCGGCCGCGGCGCCATCGCCCGCAGTCATCGAAACGAAACCGGCTCCGGCCCCGGTTGCAACCGCGAAGGTCGAAACCGGCGGCACCGAGGCAACCGGGCGCGCG
Organism: Xanthobacteraceae bacterium; assembly: GCA_019746135.1. Lineage (GTDB taxonomy): Bacteria > Pseudomonadota > Alphaproteobacteria > Rhizobiales > Xanthobacteraceae > Z2-YC6860. The sequence goes on along the minus strand of JAIESI010000231.1, from coordinate 4,417 downwards.
AACAAGCGCGAGGCCGCCGCGACCGAAACCCGCCAGGCCGCGCCGACGCAGAAGGCGCGCAAGCCGGTGGTGCGCAACCACGACAGAGACAGTCGCTACGCCGCATATCGCAGCGAGGGTGCGCGGGATCACGTCCCGACCGTCGAAAACGGGTATGCGTATGGCGTGCGCCCCGGGTCGGAGCGCCGTGAATGGCAGCGGCCGTGGGACGGCGATTTCAGCCAGCACCGCTTCCGCTTCTGATGAGGAGCTGTGCCGCGGCGCGTTGCGCGCGCCGCGTGCAGGACTGAGCGAAAACGGGTTTCAACACGATCTGCCAGCACCGTGCTCTTGGGCGGGAGTGGCGGGCTTCGGCCCACCGGCTCGCTCGCGCCGCGATGCCACAGCGCGCAGCCACCCGGGTCCGGCCTTCGGCCGGCCCGAGTGCAAGCTTGTGCAGACCGTTGCCGTCTTCCTATTCTCCGGAACATGCCGATTGGCTCGGGATGCCCGCGCCGTAAAGAAAACACGCTCCCGAGAGGACCTGACATGACGCGACCCTTCACCCGCCGCTCCGCGCTTGCCGCCATCGGCCTCTCGCTGTTCGCAACATCCGCGCAGGCGCAGGACTTCCCGAGCCGGCCGATCACCATCATGGTGGGCCTTGCCGCGGGCGGCATCACCGACATCACCGCGCGGCTTTATGCAGAAGCGGTGTCGAAGATCACCGGCCAGCGCGTCATCGTCGAGAACAAGACCGGCGCCGGCGGCGGGGTCGCCGCCGCGGCGGTGCAGAACGCCACGCCGGACGGCTATACGCTGCTGGTGTTCTCCGGCTCCCAGCACGCCACCGTGCCAGCCGCCGGCAACGCGACCTACGAGCCGGTGAAGGGCTTTGCGCCGGTGACGTTCCTGTTCAACAGCGTGGTGGTGCTCACCGTGCCGGGCGACAGCCCGGCGAAGACCATGAAGGAGCTGCACGAGCTCGGCCGCAAGAAGCAGGGCGGCCTCACCTTTGGCACGCCGGGGCTCGGCTCGCCGTCGCATCTGCTCGGCGCCAAGATCCTGCTCGCTGACAAGGTGCCGTTCGAAGCCGCGCATTACCGCGGCGGCTCACCGATGATGGCCGACCTGATCACCGGCCGCGTCGACTTCAGCTGGCCGACGCTGTCGACCTCGCGCAGCTATCTGGCCGACGGGAAGCTGCGGGCGCTGGCGCTTGACGCCGACAAGCGCTGGGACCGGTTGCCGGACGTGCCGACCCTCGACGAGCTGGGCTACGGCAAGCAGAAGGTCGCGAGCTGGTTTGCTCTCGCGGCGCCAGCCGGTACGCCGCCCGCCGTGGTCGGCAAGCTCAACGAGATCTTCATCAAGGCCTCGCAGGACCCGGAGCTGCGGCGCCGGACGGAGGAGAACGGCACGCCGCTCGCCACCAGCACGCCGCAGCACATGGGCAAGGCGATGGAGGAGGAATGGCAGACCATGCAGCAGCTCGCCAAGGTGCTGAACCTGAGGCCGCAGTAACGGTGCGTCGGCTTGTGATCCGCTTGCTCTGAATTTGCGGCAAGGCACCGGGTCCCCCTTCCGCGGGGCCCAGGGCACCAAGCAACGCCGTTTCAGCTTTCACGAGATCAATTAAAAATCGGTATCGGCCATGAAGCGTAGCAGCAGCACGAAAATCCTCACCACCCACGTCGGCAGCCTGCCGCGGCCGGACGGCACCGACCGCGCCGGCAACGAGGACGAGGCCACGATCCGCGAGATGGTCAAGGGCGTGGTGGCGCGGCAACGCGACATCGGCATCGATGTGATCAACGAGGGCGAATACACCAAGGGCGGCGACTGGCTGTCCTATGTCGACAACCGCTTCGGCGGCTTTACGGCGCGGCCGCCCGCGGGTGGCACGCCGGTGATCCTGCAGGGCAAGGACCGCGAGGAATTCGCCGACTTCTACCGCTACGCCACGGCGCGCGGCTCGTTGTTCTACGAGCCTGCGGGCCAGATCAAGCAGGCGCGGCCGCACTGGGTCGCGACCGCGCCGGTCACCTATCGCGGCAGCGAGGCGCTGAAGAAGGAGATCGACATCTTCCGTTCGGTGGTTGGACCAGACAGCGAGGCGTTCATCACCACCACCGCGCCGGCGAGCCTCGAGCCCTATCGCCGCAACGAGTATTACAAGACGCAGGAGGAGTTCATCTTCGCGCTCGCCGAGGCGATGCGGACCGAGTACCGGACCATCGTCGAGGCGGGCTTCATCCTGCAGATCGACGACGCCTGGCTGGTGGCGCTCTGGGACCGCATCGGCATCGCCATGGGGCTCGATGCCTTCCGCAGGTACTGCGAGATGCGGATCGACGCGCTGAACCACGCGCTGCGCGATCTGCCGGAGGACCGCATCCGCTATCACCTGTGCTGGGGAAGCTGGCATGGGCCGCACGCCCACGACATCGAACTCGCGAAGATCGTCGACCTGATGCTCAAGGTGCGGGCCCAGGGCTATCTGATCGAGGCGGCGAACGCGCGCCACGAGCACGAATACGCGGTCTGGGAGCGGGTGAAGCTGCCGGCCGGGAAAATCCTGATCCCCGGCATGATCTCGCATGCCACCGACGGCATCGAGCATCCGGAGCTGGTGGCGCAGCGCATCCGCCGCTTTGCCGGGATCGTCGGTCCGGAGAACGTGATCGCCGGCACCGACTGCGGCTTTGGCGGCCGCACCCACCCGCAGATCGCCTGGGCCAAGCTGCAAGCGCTGGCGCAGGGCGCGGCGCTCGCGGGGAAAGCGGGGCTCTGAACCCCTCCCCTCAAGGCCTGTTGAGGCTCGCCGCAAATGAAATCTTGCCGACGATCGACGCGCTGCACCAGTTGGAGCGGAGCCCCAGCGGGTTGGCCGCCGACGGCGCCCCACCCGGCGTCGCGCCGGTGTCGCCGGTCACGACGAAGCACTCCTCCTTCGACAGATTGGAGTCGTAGTAGCGCAGGTCGAAGGTGACGTGCTTGTAGACAAGACCTGCGCCGACGTTCCATGCCCAAAAATCCGGAACATCGACGCCGCGGTCGTTGATGCCGAAGCGATGATGACCGAGCTCGCCGCTCGCATAACCAAGCCAGCCGGGCAGCGGCGTAACCGGGCCCTTGACGATCGCCGTGCCCGACAGCCAGGTCTCGCTCGCTCCTGAATTGATGAAGTCCGGCGCGTAGGCGGCGTGGCCGATCAGCACGAGGTTGTCGTTGACGGCCCAGACCGGCCGCGCCTGGATTTCCCAGTAGTCGAAGCTGCTGCTGATGCTGGTCAGGGGGATGACGCTGTTCGGGAAGTGGTAGTAGTTGGCGCGGACCTCGAACACGACGGGCCCGATCGGACGCCGATAGCCCGCATAGAAGTCGAGCGCGCCCGGCGTGTCGATCGGAATGTCGAGCGTCGTCGCCTGCAGGCCGACGTAGAGGCCGTCATAAACCGGTCGGACGTAGACCGTGCCCGAGGGGCGCCGGTTCGAGACACTGAAGCCGCGATAGTTGAAGTCGTTGGTGGCGGATCCGCCGTACTCCAGATCCCATTTCTCGGCGAACGACTTTGGCGACGATGCGGGCGGCGCTTTCGCGGGACGCGCTCCGTCCGCTGACAACGCATGCGATGCCGACACAATGAACGCAACAAGGCCGCAGAATACGCCCCGCCCCATGTCCGTCGCCCCCGAACGAACCACAACCTCTCGGAGAGTAGAGAAGATGGAGACGCGTGGATACCGGATTCGCAGACTTGACTTGGGCGGTTTGCCGCTGCGGCAGCCGCGCCCGGCATTGGTGCAGCCGGCTGTGACTTTTCGCACTCCCGCCGCGCTGCCCCGGCGCGCGTGTGACGTTTCACACTTCAGTCCCGGCGCCCCGCGCGTACCGTAGCGGCCAACGAAGGATCGTTCCTTCGGGCGACAACGGGGGCACTGCAATGCCACACACGATCTTCCGGACCAGCCAGGCTCTGCACTTTGATGTGGCCGGCCATTGCTTCGTTGCCGGACAATCCGCGGATGGCCGGGCGCCGCAGAACATGCGGGAAGAGCACGAGCCCGGCACGCTGCTTCCATTCCTTTCTCTGCTGCTCGGCATCGCCGTTTCGGCCGATGCGGGTCACGCCAGCTAGCCCCGTTCCAACCAATTTCAGCACGTAAACATTTGGCCCCGGCCGCCTCTGGCGGCCGGGGCTGTTTTAACGGGGGGGCTTTGCCAGCCGGCGCGGCTCGCGCCGGCGAACGACGTGAGCGGCCGGCGCGAGCGCCCTATGTTGGCCGCGCCGGATCCTCGTGTCGCCAACGCTCCACTCGGCGGCGCGGCTCGCGCCGGCGAACGAAGTGAGCGGCCGACGCGAGCGCCCTATGTTGGCCGCGCCGGATCCTCGTGTCGCCAACGCTCCACTCGGCGGCGCGGCTCGCGCCGGCGA
>JAIESI010000327.1 GCA_019746135.1 Xanthobacteraceae bacterium | reverse complement strand
TGGCCATCAGGATTGCACATCACTTCGACGACGCTCGGATCGTCGAGCGCCGTGCAGATCGTGTCGCCCAGCGCCTCCTGCAGCTTACGGACGAGGCGCGGATGGGAGCGCAGTTGCACGGAACGCCTCCCTCTACGCCGCCGACCGGCGGAGGCCGCCAAGGTCGGATCGGTAGCCCGGCGGTCGCACGATCGCGAAGCTGGCATCATCGGCCGGCAGTGCGCCGGCGACGCTCAGCGTCTCGCCGATCACACGGGGCTCGCCGAGGCGCCGCATCGGCCAGCGTGCCCGGTTCAGCAGCCGCTCAAACCGCACATCGGTCGCGGTAACGATCTCGCGGTAGCCCGCCCCCATCGACCATTCGATGATCGCCGCGAACAACGTCAGCGTGGCGCGGTGCAGGCCGCGCGCCGTCACTGCCTCGACGGCGCCGGTGTCGACACAGAAGCGCGAGCTTTCGATCATCCGCGGATGAGCGTCGAGCCGGCCGTCGGCCAGGAGCTGCGGAAACGCATCGGACAACATCGTCGGCCCGGTCGCCGGCAGGAGCCGGGCGCACCCCAGCACCGGCCCCCGCTCGCCGACCACGAGGATGTAGACCGGGTTCAGTTGGTCGAAACCGTCGGTCTCCGCGCCGTCCGCGATCTCGACATCCCAACCGAGCCGTCCGCCGAACACCCTCGCCCTCAGGCGATGCATGTCCGCGATGACATCCCCGAACGCTCCCCGGTCTTCTGACCTGACCGCAATCGCCCGCATCTCGCCTCCCCGCCGTTTGGTTGCAGGCGGCGAGACGAACACGCGGGTTTTGGCCTGTCAGACCGTCGAATCCGACAGGTGGCAGTGAGCTGAGTCGCGGGAGTGGACGCTGGGTGCCGGCGAAGCGGCGTGTTCAATCGTCGAAAGCAGCGTCGGAAGCCCGTCGATTCCGACAGGGCCTTTGGCAATACGACCGACGCGATGAGAACGCGCTAAACTATTTGCAGATCAACGCAAAAGATGACTTGCGAAGAATTTTTAGCATACCGAGCGCGGGGACGTTAGGATCTCATTAACCAATAAGTCCTTGCCAGAATCGGTTTCACGGGTAGCTTCACGGAAGAATGGCCGAAACGGCGATTTTTCCGTGACGAAGGTTCTGTCCGTGCTCAACGCGCCAAGCCGATCTGAATCTGAAACGCCGACCGTCGACCAGACCATTGGCGAGCATGCAAGTTTGCTCAGTTCGCAGATCCAGGCGATGAGCGATGCGCTGTTCCCGCCGACATCGAAGAAAACCCTACGGCGATTCACATCAGGCGAAGCAGGTCGCCTGATCGGCATATCCGATTCGACGCTCCGAAAGATGAGCTTGGCCGGCGAAGGCCCGACGCCGGAGACGGCAAGCAACGGGCGGCGTCTCTATACGCTGGCACAAATCAATGAAGTCCGGCAGCGCCTCGCGGAGACGATGCGCGGCAAGGACGCCACGGCCTTCGTGCCCCGTCGTTCCGATCGCGACCACCTTCAAGTCATCGCGGTCGCGAACTTCAAGGGCGGCTCCGGCAAAACGACAACGGCCGCGCACCTCGCCCAATACCTCGGACTGCACGGATATCGCACGCTCGCGGTCGATCTCGATCCCCAGGCAAGCATGTCCGCGCTGTTCGGCGTACTGCCGGAAGCCGACGTCGCGAAGAACGAGACGCTTTATGCGGCGATCAGATACGACGCGGATCGCCGGCCCCTCAGCGACGTGATTCTGCCAACCTACTTCGAAGGCGTGGACTTGGTGCCCGGCAACCTCGAACTGATGGAGTTCGAGCACACGACCCCCCTCGCCCTCACCGCCGAGGACAGAGCGGAAGGGCGGCTGTTCTTTTCGCGCGTGGCACGCGCGTTTGATGAGGTCGCTGATCGCTACGATGTGGTGGTGATGGACTGCCCGCCGCAGCTCGGCTTTCTGACCTTGACCGGCCTGTGCGCCGCCACAGGCATGCTGATCACCGTCCATCCACAGATGCTCGATGTCGCCTCGATGAGCCAGTTTCTGCTGATGACCGAGGCGCTCCTGACAGAGCTCAAGAAAAGCGGTGCCGTGCTCAAGTATGACTTCATGCGTTATTTGCTGACTCGATTTGAGCCGCAGGACGGGCCGCAGACCAAGGTCGCGGCGTTGCTCCGGAATCTGTTCGGCGACCATGTGCTCACCAACCCGATGCTCAAATCGACCGCGATATCGGACGCGGGACTTTCGAAGCAGACACTCTACGAGATCGGCCGTGAGAGCATGACGCGGTCAACGTATGATCGTGCGATCGAGGCGCTCGACGCCGTCAATGGGGAGGTCGAAGGGCTGATCCGAACGGCTTGGGGGCGCCCGAGATGTTGAGGTTATTTCGCTACTGTCGTTCGAGTCGGAGCCTCCGCCACGCTCTGGTTGGGAGCTCCCAACTCATTGCGCGAACGGGTCGATGCGGCAGCCGACAATCGCGCCAGGGACGGAGGACAGCCGGCGCGCGATCACGGCGGGTGGCGCTGCGCGCTGTGTCGAGGGGGCTTGCCGCGGCCTCAGTTGGGAGCTCCCAACTTGCCACCGCGGCGCACTTCCCGAGGCCGCGCCGTGGCAAGACGGAATGGTTAACCGGACCTCGCCTGAGCGGGCGTCTCGCCACGCGCGACGCCTCGGTTGGGAGCTCCCAACGGACCGTTCCATGCCGCCAATCGAGCGTGACGATGCCAGCCGCACGGAGGGCGCTATGAGCCGAAAGGACGTCCTCAACAACCTCTTCACGAGCAAGTTGGGAGCTCCCAACCGTGCTGATGCGCCGGCGCGCCGGGCTGGGCACGAGCCGGTCCGCTCCGGTGCCGTCTCCGCGGTCAGCTCGGTCCTCAGCGTCATGGCCGACGACGCAAAAGCAGCGAACGAGCTTCGCGACCTGATCAAGGCGGGAACCACGGTCATCGAAATCGAACCTGGTCTCGTCGATGGATCGGCCATCGCCGATCGCCTTCCGACGCCCAAAGACCCGAAGTTTGACGCTTTGGTCGAAAGCATGCGCGCCCACGGCCAGAAAGTGCCAATTCTCGTGCGGCCACACCCGACGACGGCTGGCCGCTACCAGATCGCCTACGGACGCCGACGCCTGCGAGGTGCAGCCAGCCTCGGCACCAAGGTCAAGGCGCTGGTGCTTGAGTTGACCGATGAGGATCTCGTTATAGCGCAGGGCCTTGAGAACGGTCCGCGCGCGGACCTGTCCTGGATCGAAAAAGCGCTTTACGCCCGCCGTCTCGAAGATGCCGGTCACGACCGCTCAACCATCATGGCCGCGCTATCGACCGATAAGGCAGATCTCAGCCGCTACATCAGCATCGCACGGATGATCCCCGTGACGCTCATCGAGGCGATCGGTCCGGCGCCCAAGGCCGGCCGTCCGCGCTGGGCGGCGCTGGCCGAGAGGCTGGAGAAGCCGGCGGCGCAGGTCGCCGCGGGGCAGGTGCTCGAGCGACCGGAATTCCAAGACGCCGACAGCGATGCGCGCTTTGCGATGGTGTTCGAGGCTTTGCGCGCTGCGCCTGCGCGACGGCGCGGCACCGTTAGCGTTTGGCACAACCCGAATGGCAAGAAGGCTGCGCGCATCGAGCGCGCCAACGGCCGCACAACAATCTCGTTCGAGGAAAAGCACGTTCCAGAGTTTGCGGCCTTTCTCGAGGACCGCCTGGACGAGCTTTATCGCGATTTCGCTAATCAGAAAGAGGAGGGCCGCACAGACGACAAGACCTGACCAGCATGTGCGTTCCGCGTCAGCGCCGGTCAATCACGTCAACCCATAACACCAGGCAAAAGAAAAGGCCCCCGAAACGGCGTCCCGGAAGCCCCTTCTCAAAGTGTGGCAACTAAGAGAATCGCACTTCCACGAATCGCCGTCAAGAGTCCTTCGGGACTAATCGCCGTTTCGGCGAGCGGATTTTCTTTGCCTTAGCGAGGCAAGGATATGGTTTCGAACTCTCTAACGACGTCCGATGGACGGCGAACGATGAAGTGTGCCCAAACGATTGATGCGACATCCGATCGTCGCAGCCGCCTCCGCTGGCAAGAGCAGGGGAGGTTGGCATGAATGTGCAAGCAGCCGGCCTCCGCAGATCCTCGCCGCAAACCCTTAGCGCGGAAAAATTTGCCCGCACCTATCGGGAAGGAAAAGTGCCTGCCGTGACCCGCACGGCCGCGCTTCAGGTCGCCAAGCGAGCGGCTGCCGCGATGGGCCTGAAGGCCGCGAAGCTCGCGCTGATCGACCAGCTCTTTGGAGCGTCTAAGCCAGCGGATTGGCGCACGCCCGGCCAGCCGCCGATCGTGTGGCCCTCCAACGCCCGGCTGGCGCGGAGCCTGGGCCTCAGCATCTCGACGATGAAGCACCACCTAAAGGGCCTCGTGGAGGCGGGCCTAGTCGCGTACAGCGACCATCCGACCTATCAGCGCCGCGGCCGCCGTGACGCGGAGGGCAACATCGTCGAGGCCTATGGCATCGATCTGTCGCCGATCGCGGCCCGGTTCGCCGAGCTCCAGAGCCTGGCCGATGCTGCCGAGTACGAAGCGCGCGAATGGCGTCGGCTGTCGTATCGACGCACGGTGCTGCGCAAGGAGATTCAGTCGCTGATCGTCAGCGCCTGCGAGGAGCATCTTGCGGGACCGTGGAGCCAGCTCCAGGCCCGGCTCGATGTTTTGAGGGAGCACCGCGCCGGTGATCTTGATGATCTCAGCGCGCAGGTCGAGGCACTGGAAGCCCTGCGTGAGGAGGTTGAAGGCCTCTATGCCAAGGGATTCGAGGATAGAAATTTCGACGCCACGGTATCGAAATTTCGGCCCATACAAACTACAGCAGAACCTTCAATTTCTGAATCTAGTAAGAATGAATCGAGTCGCGCTAACGCGCGACAACTCAATCCTTTAATGGCCTTCGGCCACCCACCCGAAAAGAAGTCTGGCGAAGTCGACGCATCCCCGCAACCGTCGAGATCGGCGGCCGAGATGCTCAAAGACGACGCGCAGATGATCTCGCTGCCGCTGGTGCAGGCCGCCTGTCCGGCTGTTCGCGACTATGCGCCAGACGCCTTCGCCAATTGGCGGGCATTCCGGGCGTCCGGCCACATGCTCTGCGCCGCCGCTGGCATCAACCCGCAGGTCTTGCAGGAAGCTCAGGCGATCCTCGGGCCTGATCTTGCCGCTTCAGCGCTCGCGATCACGGTTCAACGTTCGAACACCGGCGCCGTGGCCAAACCGGGCGCCTATTTGCGGCGGCTCGTCCAGCGGGGGAGGGACGGCGAACTGCATCTCAGCCGCTCGTTGTTCGCCCTCGCAAAGGCCGGCGAACCAGAAAGCGCGGCACATGCACCGGCAGCGATCGTCACGGAGACCTTCCCGGCGCACGGCTCGATTAGTTACGGCCCGTGGGCGGCGATTGTTCGCGAGCATGCGCCAAAACCGACTCCGGACGTCGACAGCATCGCCAATGCGTTCAGGCGCTGGGCGACGGAGAAAAGCATCGACCTGACGGCCCCGAACATCGAGCGTGTGTTCGCTGGGTTCTGCCGGAAATGGAGGATGAATTGATCCCAGCCTCAGAGGCCGGCCGCCTTGGTCAGGTTGACGCGGAATCGGTCACGCCGGCGCTGATAGCCGCGGGTCTGCTCGGCGCTGGCATGGCCGAGCTGCTTCTGGACGTAGCGCTCGTCGACCTCGGCCGAGGAGGCAAGCCCGGCACGAAGCGAATGGCCGGCGAATTTCCCTTCCCGGTCGCCTTCCGGCAGATCCGCGCGCACGCCGGCGGCGAGGGCGGCCGCCTTGACCAGCCGCGCGACCTGCTTGTCGGTCAGCCGGTCCGGCCCGACGTCCTTTCCGCCCTCCCGGACCCGGCGAAACAGCGGCCCGTGGCCGATCCGGGCCAGCTTGAGCCAGGTCTGCAGGGCGACGACGGGGCAGGTGGCGTCGGAGGAACCGCGGCCGATCTCGACCTCGCGCCAGCCGGTCTTGCCGCGCAGGGTGACGACCATGCCGTCCTTGAGAATCTCGACCCAGCCGCTGCCATCTTCGGTCTGCTCCGGTCCGACATCGAGGCCGACCACCTCGGAGCGGCGCAACCCGCCGGCGAAGCCGATCAGCAGCATGGCGCGGTCGCGCAGGCCGCGCAGGGTGCCGCGATCGAGCGTCTCGAGCATGGCGATCACGTCCTCCGGCAGAACGGCCTCCTTCTTGAGGGGTGGCCGGCCATGGGTGCGCCGGATGCCGGCGAGCACCGTGGCGACATGCCGGTCCTGGCGATCGAAGGCGAGGCCGCGCTGGCGAAACTGCCAGCCGAGCGCCGACAACCGTCGCTCGATCGTCGCCACGGCGTCCGGCTTAGGCCCGGCCTGACCGGCCGCGCAGGCGGTGATGTAGAGCCCGATGGTCTGGACATCCGGGGGCAGGGGATCGAGGCTCTGCCGCCGGCACCAGGTGGTGTAGTGCCGCCAGTCGGCGCCATAGGCGCGGCGGGTGTTCTCGGCGCTGGACGCCCTGATGTAGTCGCGGGCGCGGTCGGCGAGCGGCTCCAGATGCCGGGGCAGGCCGGTTGCGACGTCCGGAAGAGGGGATGGGAGGCCGCCTTGCGCCTCGGCCGGCTTTTCTCCGGTCGACGAAGCGACACCCGGCGCCGGGCTCTCAGGCGGCGCGGGGCCGTCCTGGGCGTCGAATGCGGGGTCGCGCGGGGCGTCAGGGCTCATTTCACAATATAGCGGGAAAACGTCCGATAATGCAACATTATCGGACGTAGTTATTTTCCGACAGGCGCGGCGGTTTGATGCGATTTCCGTTGCCATAAGCGCCGCGCTGAATCATGCTCCGACATGGCCCAACGCGCGCGAATCCTCCCCGAGCCGCCGCCGACCTTCGCGCCGGCCCCAAGCTGGCTGCGGCGGCGCGCCCCGCCAGACACCGTGACGGAAGCGGTGTTTTACGCCGGCGCGGCGCTGGCGGCGCTGCATCCGGTCGCCCGCGACGAGCACAAGCTCGGCGTCCTGTGGCGGCAGCGCCTTGCGCTCTCGTGCGCGGCCGCGCTCGCGCGCCAGGGTGGGCGCACGGAAGACGAAGCGACGCTGCGCGATCACTGGTACTTGCGCAAGCCTGGCGACGATCCCGGTCCGGGCGGCCGCATCCTCGACGCCTGGCGCCGGCTCGGCGAACGCGCGACGAGCGACGAGAAGGAGTGGATCTGGGCCTTGGCCCCTTCGCTCGGCCATGCCCTCAACTCGCTGCCGATCGAGATCGTCGAGCTCGCCGGCCGCCACACCAAGCGGGCGCACGCCATGCCGGTGCTCGCCGCCGCGGAGATCATCGCCGCGAGTGGACGTGTCCTCCCGAATGAAGAGCTGGTGCCGCTGTGGCTCGCCGACGCGGTCCTCGCCCACCAGTTGCGCTGGCCCAGGCCGGTGCCGCTGCTCGCGGCGCATCTGTCACGCGGTGCGCTGCGCAAGGCGCCGCAGCACCTCGAAGGCGAAACCGTGTTCATGAGTGCGCTCTGCGCGGCCTACGCGACGGCGGCCGTCACGGCGATCGACCTCTACAACGATCTTGCCCGCCGGGCGACGCGCCTGCTCGCGGTCGCGCCGAAGCTGCGCGGCCGAGACGCCGACCTCATTGTGTCCATCTTGATGAGCGAGGATGCCCAGCCCGCCGAGCAGGGCAGGTCGGCGAGCGACCGCTCCAGCCGCCGCCTGTTCGAGCGCCTGGTCGCGCTCGACGCGGTGCGCGAGCTCACCGGCCGTCCGACCTTCCGACTCTACGGGCTCTGAACATGGGCCGGCGCGCGCGACAAAAGGAAGGTCTCGACACCGAACTCGCCGACCTGCCGCCCGAGCTGCGCTGGCGCGAATGGATGGGCAGGGTCGAGGCCGTCATCTTCGCGTCGCCTGAGCCGGTGACCCGCGAAGTCCTCGCCCGCGTCGTCGGGCCGGACTGCAATCTCGATCTGATCATCGATGACATCCGCGACGAGCTGCGCGGCCGCCCCTACGAGCTCGTCGCCGTCGCCGGCGGCTGGCAGCACCGCACCCGCAAGGTGTTCGCCACGGCGATCCGGACCGCGACCGGGTTGGGCGACCAGGTGCGTCCGCTGTCCCAGCACGAGAGCCTGATCCTGATGTGTATCGCCTATTACCAGCCGATCACCCGCGGCGAGCTCGGCCAGTTCTTCGGCAAGGAGGTCAGCCGCGACCTGATCGGTCACCTGCGCGGTCTCGGCTTCATCGCCTCCGGCCCGCGCGCGCCTCAGCCCGGTGCGCCCTACACCTATGTCACCACGAACGGATTCCTGTCGCACTTCGGGTTCAACTCGTTGCGCGACCTACCGGACATGGAGATGCTCGAGGACGCCGGTCTGCTCAGCAAAGACAAGCTACTGGCGGGGGAATTCCCGATCGCTCGTTCAATGGAAGATGATCCTGAACACGATGGAGCGCTGGTCCCCCCATCGGAGGATGAAGAGCCATGGCGTTAGGCGGAAAAGCGGAGATCGAAGCTGTCATCCGGATTCCAAACATAGAGGCCCTCGCCGATGATGAGCTCGCCGAGGTCGCGCATATGCGCGACGGACGATGGAGCGCCCAGACGCGAGCATTGCTGGAGAGGTTCGGGACAACGAAACTGGACTTGAACAGCGGGTGGGCATCGACTTGGACGCTATGGAGCTGTCCTTGCTGCCAGCGCGAGAAGCTGCAGATCGCGCGGATAAGTTCCGGCGGCGTTCTGCTCTGCCGCCTGGAATACCATCACGATCATATCGGCGATCTCGCCAAGCGGATCTTCCGCGAGCGCAATCCACGAAGTGGGGAGCGAGACATCAACATCCAAGTCAGTCGCGCGAAGGATGCCCTTATGCCTTTGATCGAGCGCTTCGAGTCGACGCAAATCTGCATCGACTGCAACCTAGCGGAAGGGCGCGCAAAACTCGAACTCACGGGGGAGATAGACGCAAACTTCACTTTTGCGCCTTCCGAAATCGCGAGCTTCATTACGGTCGCCGAAAACCGCACGCACGAAATCGACGTCGAGAAAGCCCGGACTGCCTGGCTGGCGGCGAAGGACGACTTTGCCGATCGTATCGACTTCGCCACGCGCATGGCGCAGCGCATCGCAAGCGGACGGCATCGCCGCGAGGTCGCCCCTGGCCAGCGGCTTCTCGGTCCCATTCAGGAACGCGACGTCGTCTACCGGCTGTTCGCGGCCGCCGTCCCTCCCGGCTATCGGCATCGCTTGGGCGCGCTTATCGAGGCGCGATCCGTTTGCAATGACAGTGCCGGTCAGTCCCTAAAGCTGAAGCGCAAGGCCGTCGTCCGCCCGCCAACCGACAGCGAGTTCACTGCTGTCGAAGCCGCTCAGGGCGAAACAAAGACATGGAACCACGCGGGGCCGGATTGGCTGTGCCCCTGCTGCGGTCGATCGAAGCGCGAGATCTGCCGAAAATCGAACCGCGGAAAATGGACCGCTCGTATTCACCGAGTTGTCGAATACGTTCCCGAGGACGACGAAGAGAGTCTAGCAAGACGGCGCCTCGATGCGGCGAGCCAGATCGTTATCGGCTCGTACCGAAGCGTTCTCATCTGTCATGACTGCCGCAACGTGAGCGCCGAGCTTCAACGACGCCGGGCTGGCCTCTCGGAGCAAAGTCTGACGCTCGATAACCTGCGCGAACTCGTCGAAGGTGCCGTACCGCATTCGCCCCATGAGATCGATTTCGAGCGAGCCGCGGCGATCGCAGTCGCCAACGCACCACTGATGGAGGCGATCGACGACTTCGCGGACCATCGCACCCGCGCCTTTGAAGTTCTTGCCGATATCAAGCAGATGACGAAGATCATGGGCTGGTCGTCTCGAAAGGCTCGAGAGATCGTCGGTTATGAAATCGCCAAGGCAAAAGGCTGGGAGCTGGAGGAAGGCGACGACCACGCAGATTGGTTGCTCGCAGAGGCGCGGCGATTGCTTGCTATCGACGAGGCAAAGGAATGACCCGGCCGAGATTGCTGCGACGATCAACGCTCTCCACCGTAAAGTGCAAACATGGGTGACCGTTTGCGCCACCATTTCGAAGAGAAGATCGCCGCCATGCCGCTTCCTGCTTTCGACGAATTGCCATTCAATGCGCGGCCAGACCTGACGCCGTATCTTCTTCATTTGACCAAGAACACGAAGCCTGAAGACGAATTCTCCGCCTACGACAACCTGGTCAGCATTCTGAAGACAGGCAAAATCTGGGGCAGTAGCTCCAAGAAGGGATTCATCAAGGGGCCGAGCAAGGCAGCTTGCTTCATGGACGTGCCCTTCGCCTCGCTCAAATACGTCCTCACACCGGAGAATTCCGATCCGCAATCTCCACGCTACGAACCATACGGAATCGCAGTCACGAAGCGGTACGCCTATGGCGAGGGCTGCCGTCCGGTCCTCTATCTCTCGGATGCCGAAACCAGGGAGCTGAAAGTTCCCCACAGCGAACTCTGGCGTGTTGTTCGTCTCGAGGTAAGCAAGAAGGGCTGGATCAGTTGGCTGCACGAACGAGAGTGGCGCTGCAAAGGTGACTTCAAGCTTCCCTCAACAGTTCAGGCTGCGTTCGTGCGCAATACGCGGGAGGCCGAGAGCTTGATGAAGGCTATCACCAACTCAAAATCGGAGTTCAAATGCCGGCCGCGCGCCGTCGTTCCGCTGACGGTCATGTGCCAAGGTCTTCTGGCCTGATGAGGACCGACAGACGCTTGACCGGTTCCGTTTGTTCGCGTCGTGTGATCCGGAATAGCTCGCCCGCCGCCCACGACACGCGATGTCCTGCTCTTCATTTCTTGGGCTTCATCTGCGGACGAGCTATCTCGGCAGCGTCACTGTCTGCCTTGAGACTGGCGATCAGAAGCTCAAGGTCCGCGATATCGCTCGCGAACTCATCGGGCGTGGGCACGGGCACGGTGTCGGCCGCCGGGTTGTCATGGCTGTGCGTATTCGCGCGCGTCATGCCTTCGTGGAAGCGGATGGCGAGCGCATCGGAGAGACGAACATAGCGCAGCAATTGTGTTTGGATGACATCGGTGCCGCGCCGCACGATATCCCGGAAGATGATCTCCTCGACAACGCGCTCGTAGGTGTCGCGAAGCCGGCCATATAGGTTCTTCACCGCGACTTCGTAATCGGCCGGGCTGGTCGTATGCAGCTTCGACAGTTGGGCAGAGTCGTTCTTGATCCGGCCGATGCGCTTGGCGACATTCAGGCCCTTCCACGGCATGCCTGCAGTATCGATTTTGCCGGCGGCGCTCTTGTCGCTGAAAAGCGCGACCGTGACCGGCTCGATCCCCTGAGCGTCGGCGGTGCGGCAGAGTTCATTGAAGAAGACTATGTCGTGGGTGAATACGATAACCTGTCGCTTCAACGCCTCCTCGGCGATGCGCTCCGCCACCTTGACGCTGCGATCGCGGTCGAGTGAGGACACCGGATCGTCGATGACGATCGCACCCGACCCGTCGGTGAGGGCGACCTCAGTCAGGAAGCCGGCCAACGCCAAGGCGCGCTGCTCGCCTTCGCTGAGGATCTCCGACGTCACCTTGGTCAGCTTGGTGTTCGGGTTGACCTCGAATTCCGCCTTGGTCTGGCCGCTCTTGCGCGCGAGCCCGACATTCAGATGCATGATGTCGAAGCGCGTGCGCTCCCTATCGAACTTCGTCACCACGGCCGTCGTCAGATGCGTATCGAGCAGCTCGTTCGCGCGCTGGGTGATGCCACGAGTCTGGACGTCCGTAAGAGCCTTGCCGTACGCATCGTCGACGACGAGCAGATCGCGCCGGGTGACAAGCTTCCCCTTGTTGGCCGATAGCGTCTTCCGATCTTCGAGCTCGGCCTTCTCGGTCGTGAGCTTGGCCCGCTCCTCGGCGTTGCCCGCCTGCGCCAGCCCATCCTTTTCCGCCTTCAGCTTGACAGCAAACGCCTGCACCTCATCGATCGGCACCACGATGGCAGGGGCGGGCTCGTGCGGCTCGCCGCGAAGGCGTGCAATCGCCTGCTCCCGGCGCTTAACCGCTGCCGACTGAAAGCTCGTGAGCAGGTCGGCCAACCCGGCATCGCGCTTTCGCACCTGCTCGAGCCGATCAGCGAAGTCGGTCGCCCGAAGGCAGACGAGCTCGTGCAGCTTTCCGAGCGCATCGGCTACCGCCTGCTCAGCCTTCGTGGCCGCCGCATCCAGGGTGTCGTCCATATATTTCTGAAAGCGGTGCATACGGCTCACGCCATCGGGCAGAAGCGGCTGCTGACACAGCACGCAAGCGGCGGGCTCCGCATCCGTCGCCACCACAGGAAATGGCTTGCCTACATAGGCCTCCTTCAGCGAGTAATCCCGGGCCGCGGCCCAAAGCGCCCGCCAGGTGTCGCTCCCGACACCCGGCAGCGGGTCGTCGGTGAACAATGCGCCCGCCGCGACCGTGGCGGCTTCCCGCGCTGCTGTCGCGGCCTCGCGCAGGCCGGTGAGTTTCTGCAACGGCTCGTCCATAAACGCAGCTACCACTGCGGTGCATTCGGTCACCAGGGTCTCAGCCCATCGGGCGAACGCCGTAACGTCGGCGGCCGCCGCGGCGCTGGCAGACAGCGCGGCGGTGATTCCATCCAGACGCTCCTGATCGGTCTCACCGAATGCGGTCGCTACGTCGATCTGGGCGTTTGTGGTGGACTTGCTCAGCGCCTTGTCGAACCGCTGGGCTCCTGTATCGCGTACAGGAGCGAAGGCGATCGTCGTTAGGCTGACCTTGTTGCCGACCTCGGTCGCCCGTTCCGCTTCCAGCGTGTCCTTCAAGCCGATACAGATCGCATTGAGCCGATGGGGCAGGGCGAGCCCGAAGGGGAGAAAGCGGATTTGATTTCCGCCGTCGACATAAAGCTGCGCGGAGGCGGTGTCGAAGACAGCCACCTGCATGAGCTGCGGCGATGCGGCTTTCCCGGGAGACCAGGAAATCGGCGTGTCGCCGGCCCCGGCGTCGATGACGATCTCGGCAGTCTGCGGTCCTGCGGACGCCCCATACACATCGGCCAAGACCTTGAGCTTGGCCGGGTTCTCGACGCGCGTGCGGCAAGCCGTCCTGAGGATTCGCACGAAGCCGCTCTTGCCACTTCCATTTCGGCCATACACGATCGTCAAGGCCTTCGGGCAAAAGGTGAGGCCAGCCTTCGGAACCAGACGGTTGATATTTTCGACGTTGGCGATTCCTTTGAGGATGATGGGCTGATGCTTCCCGCCTCCGAAATGTGCCTTAGCGAACGGGACGGCGCCGGGGGGTGCGCTCGCAAGGCTGAAGCCCGCGGCGGTCTTGACCATGGCGAGCAACTCGCCAAGGTCCGTGTCCGTGAGGTCATTGCTGATTGCGAGCCGCCGCAGCGCGTCCTGTTTCCAGGATGAGAGCTTCTTGGCCCAGTCCAAGACGTCGTCGATCGGCTCTGCAGTCATCACCATCCCCCCGGAGAGATAACAAGTTATTCGCGTGATTCTTGCGGGAAATCCGGCTCCGTTGAGCTATTTCAATATCACGCTGATTGCCCAGCGCGTAAGGTCCGGCGGACGCGCAGGGGACGTAAATAGGGGGAGACGGTGACGTATCGCTTTGTCCATGCTGCGGATATTCATCTTGACTCACCCCTGCGATCGCTTGCGCTGCGCCATCCCGACCTGGCGGAGCTGATCGGCAACGCCACCCGGCGCGCCTTCGTCCGGGTGATCGACGTTTGCCTGGACGAGCAGGTCGACGCGCTCCTGATCGCCGGAGATCTCTACGACGGCGATCAGACCTCGATGAAGACGGCGCGTTTCCTCGCCGAACAGCTCCGGCGGCTCAGCCAAGCTGGCATTCGAGTCTTCATCATCCGCGGCAACCACGACGCGCTGTCGAAAATCACCAAGGAATTGGTACTGCCGGATTCCGTGAAAGTCTTCGGCGGGCGAGCGGAGGCAATCGATATTAATCGCGCGCCGGGCCATGTTCCTGTTGTCGTCCACGGCCTGAGCTTCGCGCAGCCGCACGCCCCGGAGAGCCTCCTCGGACGATTTCGCCCCACGGTCGATGGCGCGGTCAATATTGGCCTCCTGCACACGAGCCTTGCAGGAGCTCCGGGACACGATCTCTATGCGCCGTGCAGCGTTGCCGATCTCCAGGCGAGCGGTTTCCACTATTGGGCCCTCGGCCATGTTCACAAACGCTCGGCTATCGAGGGCGGATGCGCGATTGTGATGCCCGGCATACCGCAAGGCCGCGACATCAATGAAGCCGGCCCCAAATCGGTGACGCTCGTCACCATCGCCAACGATCGCTCAATTCACATCGAGGAACGGATCACCAGCGTGGCTCAGTTCGAGCGGATATCGGTCGACGCGAGCGGCTTGGAAGACTGGCGCGACCTCGTCGCGGCAGTGACCCAGGCGCTCGAAAAGGAGCGCGACGCTGTGCGGTCCGAGCATTTGGTCGCTCGCGTGCGCATAACGGGCGCGACGTCGCTAGCCTGGCGCATCCGGCGCGACGCGGACTTGCTGAAGACAGAGGCCGACGACAGGGGCTCTGTCATCGGGGGATGCTGGATCGAGCAACTCGAAATCGCCTGCCGGCCGGCCGAGCAGCAAGGCCAGCCGTCGGGCGACCCGATCAGGGAGCTCCATCGCCTGATCGAAGACGATGTCTTTGGATCGGAGGCGTTTCGAAGCCAACTGATGGGCGTCGCCGAAGAAATCAGGGCTCAGCTTCCGCAAGAGTGTCGTGACATCTTCGGATCGGACGAAGCCTCTTCCAAGGAGGTGATGGCTCGCCTCGCGCGCGAAGGCGCCGAGGGCGTCATGGCACGTCTTGAGGCGGCCGGCGAGGAGACTTAAGTCATGCGCTTGCGTCGCCTCGACCTTACTCGATACGGCAAGTTCACCGACCGAAGCATCGATTTCGGTGAGCGCACGGAAGGTCAGCCTGACCTGCACGTCATCTATGGGCCGAATGAAGCCGGCAAGTCGACCGCACTCGCGGCCTTTCTCGACCTGTTGTTCGGAATTGGTTCGCAGAGCCCGTTCGACTTCATTCATCCGTATCCCACGATGCGGATCGGCGCCGCGTTGGACCTCGCTGGCGATGCGCGGGAGTTCGCGCGGATCAAACGGCCACAGAACAGCCTCCTCGACGGAGACGATCGCACCCTGCCCGAGGCCGCAATCCGGGCTGAGCTCGGCGGCATCGAGCGCGATGCGTACCGCACCATGTTCTCGCTCGATGATGAGACGCTCGAAAAAGGCGGCGAGAGCATTCTGGCGAGTAGGGGTGATCTCGGACAGTTGCTGTTTTCGGCAAGTGCGGGCCTCTCGCATCTCAGCGACAAGCTCGTTGGTCTGAAGGGGGAAGCGGACGGCTTTTACAAGTATCGCGCTCGCACGGGAGCGCTCGCTGATCTGAAAGCGCGGCTGGCAGAACTCAAGGCGGAGCGCGAGCAATTCGACACTCTCGCATCCGATCACGCCCGGCTCATCGACACGCGCGACCGGGCGTCCGTGCAATATGATGAGGCGGTCGAGGAACGCGGGCGTATCCATCGACGCAGTGATGAAATCCAGCGCTATCTTACGGCGTTGCCGCGTCTCTCCGCCTTGCGTGGCATCCACGAGCGCCTTGCGCCGCTGGCTGATGTCCCCGCGGACCCGCCGGCATGGGCCGGGGAACTGCCCCAGCTTCGAAAGCAAGAGATCGAGCTCGGCGTCAAAACCAGAGCGATCGCTGAGCAGATCGATCAGCTCGCGGTCGAGCTGGCCGAGGTCGTCGTTGACGAGGCCGCATTGCGTCTCGAGGAGCGCGTTGAGCGACTAGCCGATTCGCGTGCGCGCCACGTGACTGCCGACAAGGATATTCCCGAGCGGCGTTTGCAATTGCGTCAGCTCGATCTCGCGATCTCCGGGATCCTGCAGCGGATCGAGCGATCCGATGAACCTGATCCCAAACGTCTCGTGCTGCCAGCGGCGACCATCGGCCGTTTGCGCGATCTGATCGAATCTCGCTCGGGCATCGAAGGCGCGACGCGCAACGCCGCGCGAGAATTGGCCGAAGCGCGTCAGCGCCTCGATGAGGCGACATCGAGGCTGCCGGAGGGCGAGGCGGATCCTCAGCTCCGTGCCGAACGTGATCGCGCTTTGGCCGAGCTGGCCGTCGTGGTCGAGGCGATACGCTCCGCCGACCACCATATTCGGCGTCGGCTTGCAGAGCGTGCCCGCGAGGCCGCGCTCGATCTGCTGACTGACCGACTTGCCACTCTGGGACCACGGCATGGCACCGTCGATGAGCTTGCCGCCATGCAATGTCCCAGTGCCGAGGCCTTGCAGCGTTGGAAGGCAGCGCGAGGCGAGGCGGAGGTCGCAGTACTGCGTCACCAGGCCGAGGTCGAACGGCTCACGACGCTGGTCCGGCACTGTGAAGCTGAAGAGGCGAGCTTCGCTTCTACGACCGGCATCGTTTCCGATCACGAAGCTGCCGACATACGGTCGCGGCGTGAGCAAACCTGGTCGGCACATCGGCGCCTGCTGGACGCTGACTCTGCCGATGCCTTCGAGGCGGCGCTGCGTCAGGACGACATCATCAACGCGAGTCGTTTCTCACACATATCCGAGTTGGCGAAGCTGCATCAGAGCGGACAGGCGCTTGCCCTCGCACGAGCGGACCATGACCGTGCTGTCGAGCTCAGCGAGCGCGCCGCCACGGCCTTGGCGGCGATCGACGTCGAGATTGCGGCGGCGGTGCAGCCGATCGCCTCGCATTTTGCAAAACCGCCATCGCTGCCGGATATCGATGCGTGGATCAGCCGCCGCGATAAGGTGCTCGAGGCGAGCGCCACAGTACGGACCGCGGAACGGGATATACGCAACGCTGACGCCGACGGCACAACTGCTGCCAAGCGGCTGGCGGCTGCGATAACCGCGGCCGGGCTGCCGCCCGCATCCGATGCAAGCTTCGACGCTATGCTTGCCAGCGCTCAAACGACACTTGATCGGGAAGCCGAACTGCGCCGTCTGCGCGGCGAAGTGGACGAACGCCGGCGTGAGGTCACGTCGCGTGAGCGGGCGGCGGAGCAGGCAGGATCGGACGATCGGACTTGGGAGGAGACCTGGTCCACGACATGCCGCGGATGCTGGCTTGGCGAAGTAGGGGAAGCGCCGGCGATCGGTGCGGTCCGCGAAGTTCTCTCTGCGATCATCGAACTCTCGCCGACGATCGAGAAGCGGGCAGCGCTGATCGACCGCATCGAGAAGATGGAGAGAGACCAGCTAGCGTTCGGTGAAGAAGTCACCGCTCTGACGACGCTTCTGAAAATTGACGATAGTGCCGACCCAGCTCTCGAGCTGGCCCAACGTATCGGCGAGACGGTACGAAACGCGGCTGCGGCCCGCCAGCGTCATCTGAATCTGACGAAGCGGCTTGAAGACGCGAGGGCGCGGCAGCGCGAGCTCGCCGAGGCGACCGCGGTTCATGATGAACAGACGGATCGGATGACAGCATTCTTCCAGGTCACCTCTCTGGATGAGGTGGCGCAAAAGCTGTCCGATATCGCTCGCCGCGCCGATCTCGTCGAACAGGCACGGCAGGCGGAGCAGGATATTGTCGAGACACTCCGCGCGACGGATCTTCAGGGCGCGCAAGCGGCGCTCGATGCAGCGGACGGACCTGCTCTGGAGACCGAACTTGCCGAGTTGACGGCACGCGCGGACGATCAGGACAAGCGGTGTCACGAGCTGTTCGCGGCGAAGTCGGCGGCCGAAGATCGTGTAGAGGCGATCGGCGGCGATGCGAGAGTCGCCATCATCGAGGAGCGCCGACGGACGACGCTGCTTGAGATCGAGGATGGCGCGATGCGCTATCTGCAGCTTCGAGCGGGCATCGCAGCCACCCAGCAGGCGCTCGCCACTTATCGCGAACGCCATCGTAGCTCCATGATGACGCGCGCGTCGGAGGCGTTCCGCACCATCAGCCGCGGCGCCTATACTGGCCTCGTCGCCCAGCCTGGCAGGGATGGCGATACATTGATCGCGGTCTCGGCCGAGGGAGGCTCAAAAGCCGCCGACAAGCTCTCCAAGGGTACCCGCTTCCAGCTCTATCTTGCGCTGCGCGTCGCGGGCTATTACGAGTTCGTGCGGGCTCGCAGCTCCGTCCCCTTCGTCGCAGACGACATCATGGAGACGTTCGATGATTTCCGCGCGGAGGAGGCGTTCCGCCTATTTTCGGAGATGTCGCAAGTTGGCCAGGTCATCTATCTCACCCATCATCAGCATTTGTGCGAGATCGTCCAACGTGTGTGCCCGGGGGCGCGATTGCATCGGCTCGAAGACGAAGTGATGAAACGCGAGTTTGCTTGAGGGCTGTCGCAACTGGCGGAGGCGTCCGGGATTGTTTTTCGACTATGATGTCGGTCGGGGCGATGACGAAGAAGCTGCAGATTGGACAGAGACAGGCTAGCCGCATTTGCCAGATGGCGGCGACCGATCGGCTAGCGTTCCTCGCGGAGGGGCTTCCGATCATCCACGCCAGCGCGATGGGATTCTGGTCGGCCTCCGCGGAGCTGCGAGATAGGCCGCGGGAGGCCGAGGTGCTCGCCGGGTTCGCGAAGGAGGAGGCGGCAAAGGCTCTCATTCTTCTCGATATTGCTCGCTGCCCGGAGAAACAGGTCGCCGGCAAGCTGAACAAGTTGCTGAACCGGTTCTATGGACATCTCAATCGGCTGATTTACGCCCAACTAACGGAATGGTGGTTCACGGACGTGGCGGAGTTGCGAAAAGCGGTCGAGCCCTTGCGCAAGGCTCACTATCTTGAGGGGCCCATGGGCGAGTACGTCGTTCCGAATGACACCCTCTATCGGCGGGAGAGCAAGCTCTACGCCGATGTGGAAGCGTACGAGGATGGAACCCCGATCTGGAACGCGCCCGTCGTCCACCCAAGCGGCTTCCCAGCGCACATGCCCGCCGTGGTGCAGGTTGTCGACGCGATGGCCGCCTGCGGAATCTTTTCGCTCGCGGGGCTGAAAGCCACGTCTGAGGTTTGGGGGCAGCTGGAGTTCCAGAAGATGGAGACGTTGCGGGATGCGGAGTGTCTGACGAAAGAGCTACTGGATCGGCTGATTGCCGAAGGGCTGCCGAATGCTTCCGCCACGCAGGACCACGTCAACGCATTGTATCGGCATTGGCCATTGCCAATGTACAATGTCGAGCTCGATCCGATCCCAGTGTCACTCGAAGAATTGAAGGCCGAGCAGGATCGCCTTTATTGGGCGGAGGTCGGCGCGCCATGAACGCTTGCCGTCACTCGATTAAAGATGGCGCGCAGCATCGACTGATGGCCTTCTGCTAGCGTCTTCGCATCAAGTCCCAAGCGGATGCGAAAACGCTCGCTCAGTCGCGTCATCAGCAATACGAAACCCTCGTCATTCAATTCGGCCTCATTCATGCCCGTCAACCGATAGGTCTTCTCGCCTAGTGGCAGGATGCGCTTGGCGAGGGCGGCTCGCTCATTCTTCGAGCATGGTGCGCTAAGGCAGGCGTGGAGGCACCAACAACACGTCGCCCAGCATTCCAGAATGTCATCGGTGAATTGGTCATGCAGCGCGTCGAGATTCAAGTGCCGTATGGCAGGATCTGGACTTCCGAAAAAGCAAAACAGGATGCGTCCCATAAGCCAGGGCCAACTATCTCCGCCACCTTCTACGGCCAAAACCTGCAACGATGTTCTCGCAGGATGCGCGGCGCCGGTGGCATCACTGCCGTTCCAGCCAGCCGCGGCCACGATCATCAGCAATGCGCGGAGGCGAAGGACGTCGAAGGTTGTGAGCGCGCCGTCTTTTTTCCGCTGAGAGATCCGCTTGCTGAATGCGGCAACAGCGGCGGCGATGTGCTCGCGCGTCGACTTTCTCTGCGCTGCCTTTTTGCGCAGCGCTTCTCGTTGTTCGTCATCCGAAGACAAGTCACCCGCTCCCGGTTCAAAGCTATCGCCGCGAGTCGTCGCATCCTCTGCATTGACCGCCTCATCACCAAGGTCGAAGGCCTTATCGAGATCTCGCTCCGTGTCGATTCCAGGTGCGGCGTCGTCGATCCCGACACCGATAATTCTATTGAGAAAGCTCCGCACCAGTGAAGCCTCGCTGGCGCTGAGACTACTCCTCCCAATTGACGCGCCGTCGGTCCGCGCCCTGCGTCCTGCAATGAATTCCTCATAGGTCATCGTCCTAAAGCGACCCGGCGCATTGCTGGGCTCTCTACTCGTCTTGCGCGCCAGCCTAACGGATGGACGCTCCTCCACGGTCTGCAGCAGGCGCTCCGCCGACTCGATTGTATCGAGAATGTCGAGCAGCAATAGGCTCTCGTCAGTCTCTTCGTTGAGCTGCGAGACCGCCTCTTCAGTTTGCTTGGAACGCGCCTCTCTTGCCTCTTCCTGAATTCTATCGACAAGCGTCACGATTGCCGGCGCCGATCGTGTTCCATCGGAGAATAGCAAAGCCGCAAAAGCCGGGCGTTGAACGGCGCCGAGAACCTCATACCGCCGCACGTCACCTCGAACCTCGGCCGGACCGAGACGGCAGCCGAGTTCCTTCTGATCGGTATCGAGCAGGGTGATCGATACGGCGTCAGGGTCGAGTCCTGGGGGTGGCGTCCACGTCAACGTGCCGTAGTTGCATTCGAAACGACCGATGGCGCGGCCACGCCAGAAATCGAGGTCGACGGAATTCGCGTCATCCACTTCGTCGAGATCGTCGGGATCAACCTCGCGGTTCGGATTGAGGAGCTCCTTCAGCTCGAGACGGTCAAGTATCGCGCCCGGAGGAAGCCGTCGATACATCGAGACCTCCTCATTGCTGCCGGCGAAGCCCTTCGCACCGAGGGCCGCGAGAGTGCAGTTTGCGCTGCCATAGAGGATGTGATCGGCCTTGCGCGTTTGTGCGATGAGGATCTTCGCGTGGAGAAAGCGGCCTTTGCGAAAGCTATCGCGGTCGAATAGCCGCGCCCCTTTCACCTTTTTCAGCGCGGACACCGGAAAAAGGCGTGCGTCTGCGTCGATAAGCAAATCGACATTCGAGGCCGAAAGTGCCTTCGCGATAGTGCTGAGCGCGCGAAGATTTGGATCCCAATAGGGGCTGACAACAACAAGGCGCCTTACGCTGTCATCGCCGAGGAGGGCGGCGAACCGCTTTCCGATACCCGCAGACTCGCCAGTCGTGAGCAAAGCAGCAATCGAGCCGTCGCTTAGCGAGACGCTGTCCGTCGCCGGGAGCGCGCGTCGCAACCACGGCGCGCGGCTTTCGGCCCATGCGATCTGGGCGTCCAAAGCCTGTCCTGTTCTGTCACAGTGGCGTAACGCATAGCGCCAGGCTTGCGCGACGAGCCGTTGTTCGCCGCTGTCTTCCGTACTACAGGCAATCTCCTCGGCAAGTTCGAGATTTCCCGCAAGGCCGGTTGCAGTCATGTTGGCGGAGCTGACGATGATCCGTCCGCCATTTCTCCCCAATTGAACCACCAGCTTCGGATGGAAGGCGCCCGGCGCATAGGCGCTATTGACCGTATAGTGGCGGCCAGCGGTGCGCGGGAGTGACGATAAACCAGCTAGAGATTGCGTGAGCAGCGCAGCATCGCACAGCAGGATGTTGTTGTTGCAGCCGGCGCCCTTGAGGCGAGCCAACACGACATTCTCATAGGTGTCGAAATCGAGGCCAAAGGTGGTGATGATGCTGGTGTGGTAGCCGCGCTCTCCAAAGCGTTCGTAGAGTTTCATGACGCCTGAAGCACCTCCACGCCACGGCGGGTAAGACCGTTCTCGCCCAAGAGATGAATATCGTGAAGAAACCGGATCGCCGGCCCAAGTCGCGGGTTCGTGAACACGGGACCGTCCTTTTCCCGAAGGCGAATGAGCCCGTCATCGGCCTCGACGAGAAAGGTGTAGTCGCCTTGGCGCTGGAATTTACGGAGAGCAACCCACAGATGTCGACGCACTACGCGCTCCTCGATAATTCGCGCGACGGCGTCCCGAAACGGCGCATCACCGACTTGCTCCAGATACCGGCCTTCCGTCAGCAATGAATGAAATGCCGTGAAGTCGAGGTTCTTCAGTTCTTCGGTGATTGCCTGCGTATTGGCGCGAAACGCCCTGTGCAGTACGGCGAGAAGCGTGAGGGCGTTACGAGCGACATCCGCTGAGCAGGGGTGAATCGGCCGGCGGGCCGCCATGATTGTATTTACGAGGGCAAACTCGGTGTCTTGGATATTCGGATCGCCAGGGTTGGCGACAGGCGGCAAGCTTGCGACAAATGCGTTCCAAGATGATGGGGGCGGATGGGGCGACGTTGACGTGATCTCATCCACGCACCGCGCGATCAACGAAGATGGGGCGATGCCACGCGGGTACTCGTCCAGTGTATCCAGAATATATTTCAGCAGGCATTCGAGAGCAACATGGCACAGATCATTCGCATGATAGAGGCGCCAGCGTTTGGTCTGCGCCTGCAGTTGTTGCGTGGCGGGTGTGAATAGTCGGCCCTCTTGGTCCTTGCCAGCGTAGAGGGTCCACCGCACGTCATCCGGTGTTGGCGCGCGCTGAATTTGTTCCGCGATGTTCAGGATCAACAGCAGGCTTGCACGCCGGGAGGTGGCGGCCTCATCTTGCGGACCAATACGGCCGAAGAGAATGTCTTCGTAGAGCTTGCGCTCAGTCCCGCCGTTTCGGATCCCGGACGGAGCGAGGCGTACAAGTGCGTCGAGATCGCGAAGGGAGACTCGGCCGCGCAGGATGGCGTCGTAGAACTGACCGGACAGCTCCCCTAGTTCCTTGTCAAAAGCGAGCGCCAGCTTCTCACCGAGGTCGACACTGGGGAGGGCGATAGCGTGCTCTCGTGACGGATCAAAGATCCCGATCTGGAAAAGCTGGCTCGCGTATGCCAACCCATAGGCGCCCCAATCGACTGCGAAATAATAGTCCGGGGTTTCCTTCCTGGTCTTGGCGGCCTCCGCAAAGTCGATCGTGCGGCCGTGCAAATTGTCGAGTGTCTTTTGAGCCCAGTCGCTGCCGGTAACGCCGCTCTCGTCACCCCGGCGCTGTGCGATCAGCGCATAGAGCGCCTCGGCACGGCGGATCATCCGCTGCCAGGTTTGCGGATTGGTGTCGCCAATGCGCTTGGCGTAGACCCGGCTAAGCCAAGCGTAGAGTCCATAATATCGCATCCGCAGCGTCACGTTGCCGATGCCGGGTATCAGCGTCTGGTACAGCGTGACGCTGCTATTTTGCATCCCCAGGGGATCAAGTCCGTTCTTCTTGCGGTACTCGGTCCATTCGGGAAAATTGACTGCGGCCATAGCGCTCATTGACGCCCCCGTCGCTAGCGAGATGAACGGGCTTCTTATGCCGCAGCTTCGCGGAATCTGGCGAGCGATACCTTCTTCCCCAAGGCCGCTATTCGCTTTTTGGGCATGCGCGATCGACCCCCGCCAAAATCAGTGTGGAAGCGCGTCAGTCGACCAGGCGTTCGAAAATCTTGACAAGTCAGTCGCGTGCGGGCTTATTGTCCGCCGTCCGAGGACCGAGGACAGATCGGCAAGGCCATGAAAAGTCAGGATATTGTTGTCCTGCTCAAGCTTGTGAGCTTGCAGGATCATGAACAAGCCGCCGGGAAGAACGCCCATCCGGACGGCGAGGACCCATATTCCGTGAGGGGGCTCGAGGCCTCTCTCGGGATTAGCAAAACGGAAATCGGGGCCTCGATCAAGCGCAGTCTTGCATCGGGCATTGCCATCAAGGACCGCAACACGAAGCGTCCAAATCCCAACCGAAGAAACCTGCGCGATTTCATCACCTACGGGCTGAAGTTTGTTTTCCCGGCAAAGCCAGGGGCGATGCAGCGCGGCGCACCGACGGCCTTCGCCGCCCCTGTCCTAAAGGGATCCCTCCACAGTGCGGGCAGCCTGATCCACGTCTGGCCGTATGCGCGTGGCCATGAGATGGGCCAGTCCATCGAGCCGCTGTTCAAGACCGTGCCGGAAGCGGCGGAGAAAGATGAGCGCCTCTACGCCTATTTAGCACTCGTGGACGCAATACGGCTCGGCAATCAGCGCGAGGCGAACCTTGCCGCCAATCTGCTTAAGGAGAGGTTGGGGTGACGATCCAAGGCCGTCTCAAGGAAATGCTGACGACAGTTGCTGTCGCGCTCGGCGACGACCTTCTGGCTCGATTGGTCTTTGTCGGCGGTTGCACGACCGCACTCTATATAACGGATACCGTCACGCTCGAGGGAGTCAGAGCCACAGATGATGTCGACCTGATTGTGGACCTCGCCGGATTCGCGGCGTGGGCGCAGCTCGTGGAGCAGCTTCGCGAGCAAGGCTTCTCCGAGGCATCCGATGAGAATGTCGTTTGTCGGATGAAGCTTGGCGAACTCAAGGTCGACTTCATGCCGGATGACGAGGCCATCCTCGGTTTCAGCAATCGCTGGTATGCAAAGGGGATCGAAACGGCCGTTGAGACGTCGCTGGATGACGCCATCACCATCCGGCGTCTCACCGCGCCCTTGTTCATCGCAACGAAGCTAGAGGCCTATCGCGGGAGAGGTGGCGGCGATCTTATCGGCAGTCGCGACGCCGAGGACATACTCCTCGTCGTTGATGGCCGGCCGGAATTGGTCGACGAAGTTGCTGCCGCCGATGCGGACGTTCGCTCCTACATTGCGGGGGAATGCAAAGCGCTGCTTGCAGATCGTGACTTCGATCATTTCCTCGAGGGAAATATTCGCGGCCCAGAGGGACGTACTGACATTGTCCGCGAGCGCGTCATCGCGCTGAGCAAGCTCAGCGACGACTGAAATGGCTTTTGCAATCCAATGGCAGAGCCAGCAGGGAACGAGAACGACCGACAATCGGGATTGTGCGGGGATCGGCATACGGCGAGCGGAAATCCTCGCCATCGTCCTCGACGGTTCAAGCTCCGGGCAAAACAGCGGAGCTTACGCCTGCGAGATTGCGCGTCGAATGGTCGATTGGTTCGTGTCGACCGAGCAGCCAATGACCGTGGCGGTCCTGACTGCGCAGCTTCGCGCCACGCACGCAGAACTCGCAAAGGATTTCCGGAGGGATTCGGCCAGTTACCTCCTGATTCACATCGGCGACGATCAAGAAGCGCTCGTCCTGCACGCAGGCGATTGCCTGATCGGTCGTTACGCGTCGGCGAGCGCAATGTCTTGGTTGGTCCAGCCGCATACGCTTGCCAATGCCGCAACACCGATGACGATCGGCAATCTGGCGAATGATGTCGGTCGCCATCGGCTCACGCGGAGCTTTCGGTCGCGAGAATTTGTCGAACCGGCGCTCTGTTCTATTGTGGCGGACAATGCGACGCTGCTCGTTGCAACAGATGGATTCTGGGCTGAACTGGATGCAGCCCAGCAGAGAGCGTTCATCCAACGCCGCATGGCGAAGGACACCGGGGAAAGGGATGACCGCAGCGTGCTTCAAATCATGCGTATCGAAGGAGATGGATTGACCAAGGTCTCAGGGACCGACGCTCCACGCAAGATCTACATAAAAAGGGCGCCAGAGAAGGAATGGTGGAACGCGGCGAAAGCCAATAGGAAGTAAGCAGCGTTAGTTTTGCGAGGCGGCCTGCGCAGTCGAATAGGCCCGACCGTCTACCGGCGACCTCCGCTGCGATGTCGTGCCCCCGAGTCGGGGCGAGGGGGTTGAATGCAGCGCAAAGCGAAGCGCACAGGCGCGCCCGCTGTCGATGCGCCGCCACACTGGATCAAGCCGCAGCTCACGCGCCTCGTAGACGACGCGCCCGCCGGATCGACATGGCTGCATGAAATCAAGCTGGATGGATATCGCATGCACGCCCGTATCGATAGCGGCGATATCCGGCTTCTCACGCGCACAGGACTCGACTGGAGCCACCGCTATCAGGCGACAATCTCCGCGCTTGGGGCTCTGCCCTTGCAGAACGCTTACCTCGACGGAGAGCTCTGCGCCGTCCGACCGGATGGCATCACATCCTTCAGCCGGCTGCAGGCTGCAATGGATGAGAGGCGCACCAGCGAACTCGTCTACTACGCGTTCGATCTTCTGTTTCTGAACAGCGGGAGCACGGCGCAACTGCCACTCATTGAATGCAAGACGCGCCTGCAAGGTCTGCTCGCGAAGCCGAGGCCTGGACTCCTGTTCTGCGACCACATCGTTGGAAATGGTCCGCAATTCTACGAACACGCCTGCCGGATGGGGCTGGAAGGCGTCGTGTCCAAGCGTATCGATCGACCCTACGCGCCTGGCGACCGCGGTCTCTGGGTTAAGTCGAAATGTCTCAATCGCGAAGAGTTCGTCGTCGTTGGATGGACCGATCCGACAGGAAGCCGTCCGCGCATTGGTTCGCTTCTCCTCGGCTACTACACCGAGGATGGAAGCCTGCGTTATGCCGGCCGGGCCGGCACAGGAATCACGGTCGCCGAGCTCAAGCGATTGGCTCGGCGGCTCACACCCCTGAAAAGAGCGCGCATGCCGCTCGATGTCCCGCCGCCACGCGAGAGCCGCTTCGGCACACCACTGGAGCTCTCCCGCGTTCATTGGGTCAAGCCTGAAGTCGTGGTCGAGGTGACGTATCTCACTTGGACGGAAGATGGTCTGTTGCGCCAAGTCTCGTACCAAGGTGAGCGCCGAGACAAGCCGGCGCGGCAAGTCAAACGGGCGGCGCCTCACACCTGATCACCGCACGCGATTCGCGGCATTCTGCAATAGTTGTTTTCTCCTTGCCCTAATCACTACTTTCCTGGCCACTCTGTGGACCGGAACGCTAAACTTCCCGACGATACCGATTCTCAGATGAGACACCCCAGACAACGGAACGCTCGGGACAAGGGAATGATGGCAGAGGCGGCGACGAGGCTTGAAGCGATACGGACGTCGCTCCCGGCGATGCCGCATAACATCGAAGCCGAGCAGGCGCTGCTGGGCGCTATTTTCATCAACAACGATGCGTTCTATCGCGTGTCGGACTTCTTAAAATCCGACCACTTCTTTGAGCCGCTGCATCGCGCGATCTTCGATGTGATGGCTAGCCTGGTTCAAGCGAACAAAATCGCGAGCCCTATCACAGTTAAAAGCTTTCTTCCCTCCGACCTCGATATCGGCGGCTTGTCGCTCTCGCAGTATCTTGCTCGTCTAGCGGCCGAAGCGACGACCGTCATCAATGCAGCAGATTATGGTCGCACCATCTACGATCTGGCGATCCGCCGCGAGTTGATCAACATCGCGGACGATATACGCGACGCGGCGTTCAATTCAGCCGTCGACTCCGAACCACGCGAGCAGATTGAGCATGCGGAGCAGCGACTGTACGAGGTCGCGGAAACAGGCCGGTTCGGCAGTGGATTCGAAACGTTCGACGCGGCTCTGACACAAGCGATCGACAAAGCCGCGATCGCTTACCAATGTGACGGAAAACTCTCCGGCATGCCGACAGGTCTCAAAGACCTCGATGCAAAAATGGGAGGGCTCCAGCCATCGGACCTCATCATCATTGCTGGTCGGCCCGGCATGGGCAAGACGGCGCTCGCAACGAACATCGCCTACAACGTCGCACGAGCATACAACCCGTCCGACATCAACACCGGTTCTGTGCAATCGCGTTCCGGCGGCATTGTCGCGTTCTTCTCCCTGGAGATGTCAGCGGAGCAGCTAGCGACGCGCGTCATCGCGGAGCAGTCGGAGATCTCCTCGTCCAGCATCCGCCGCGGCGAGATATCGGAAGGCGACTTCGACGCGTTGCTTCAGCGCCGGCAGGAGATTCGGCGCATACCGTTGTTTATCGACCAGACTGGCGCTCTCACCATCGGCCAAGTGGCTGCTCGCGCGCGACGTCTCAAGCGACAGCGTGACGTTGATCTGATCGTCGTCGATTACATCCAACTCATGCAAGGTACGACGAAACGCGCTGCGCAAAACCGGGTACAGGAGGTGGCGGAGATCACAACCGGCCTGAAGGCGCTCGCCAAAGAGCTTAACGTCCCGATCATCGCGTTGTCGCAGTTGTCACGAAACGTCGAGAACCGGGAGGAAAAGCGCCCGCAACTCTCTGACCTGCGCGAATCCGGCTCGATCGAGCAAGATGCCGACGTCGTGCTGTTCGTATTTCGCGAAGAATACTACCTCACGAATCGCGAGCCGATGGCCGGCACCGACGCTCACCTGAAATGGCAGGCGGACCTTGAGGCATCGCGTGGAAAGGCAGAGATCATTATCGGGAAGCAGAGGCATGGCCCGACGGGCGCCGTGAACCTGTCATTTCAGGGCGAGTTCACGCGATTTGCCGACCTCGTCGAAGCGAGCCGCGTTCCATAGCCGCGTGAA
Organism: Xanthobacteraceae bacterium; assembly: GCA_019746135.1. Classification (GTDB taxonomy): domain Bacteria; phylum Pseudomonadota; class Alphaproteobacteria; order Rhizobiales; family Xanthobacteraceae; genus Z2-YC6860. The sequence goes on along the minus strand of JAIESI010000327.1, from coordinate 4,237 downwards.
GCGACCGCCGCCATTCGCCAAGCGGATCAAAACCTCTCTCGCAAGCGTCAGTCTGGAGCTCGGCTCCTGCGTATCAAAAGGACCTCAAGCTGCGTCGCTGATTTGACGAAGCGCTTCCGCGTACCAATCGAATTCCGTGTGGCAGTGTGACCAGTTCGCCGCTTTCTTGGGATGTGACGCAACCCACGACATCAATCCGTCGAAAGCCGCGGATTTGGGAAAATGCGTGACCGGCGGCCGGCCGTCGGGATGCACCGGCAGGCCAAAGCGGCGAGAGAGGCGCTGCACGTCGCCTCGTGAAAAACCCGCCAAGAAGATTCTTTCCATTGGCGGCAAGCCTTCGCAAATCCACCATCCCTCGGAGCCGGAGTCCGCTCGCGGGGAGTGATGGAAAATCGCCGACGGGCCGAGTGGTGCGGTATGGCGCTGCGGCTTCCCGAGCGGACGAGCGCTAATCAGCGGCCCCGCGCTTCCTAACTCGCCCCTAAACACGATGTCCTTGATCACGGTCTGGAAGAAGGTGAGGTCGCTCGCCATCGCCAATGATCCACACGCCGAATCAGATTGATCCTATCATGTGGGCGCAGCGCCATGGCCGATTGAGAAGACAGATGAGGCGAGGGCAAGCCAGGGACAGGGACCGAACAGCGCGCGGTAAACTGCTTTTCATTCTTGTGTTTGCGGCGCCGGCGGTAGGCTGTCCTGATTGAACTCAGGCGAACGGTTGTAAGCTTCGACGTCTGCGGGAAGGTCGTTCATGCCGGAATCATCCCAGCGCTAGAAGAGATATTGTTCGTCGGCCCAGCGCAGCACCACCTTGGCGTCGTGCTCGGGAAGACGGACACGCGCCTCTCGCAGGCCTTGCGCGATCGTCTCGCCAACAGCGGGAGAGACTTTGTTGCCGTGCGTCATGAGGAAAAACCAGGCGAACGGCATGCCCATCTCCCGGTCGATCTGCTCAACGCGATCCATGAGGATGTGAACCGAAGCATCGCCCGCCTCCAGGCGCTCCTCCGGCAGACGCAGTGGGCGGGGGATGAATGCGAGCTGACGTTCGCCGGTGTGTTCGAAGTCCCTGATGTCGAGCGCCCAATGCTCGTAGACGCGGCTCGTTCGCGCGCTCGATTCTTCCCAATCCTGAAAGAAGCGTACCTCGCGCGGCGTGAAATCGAAGTAGTTCGGTTGAAGATCGAGAAACGGCCTCCGCGTGCCATCGGAGCCGACCCAGATGCGCCGTTGCAGTTCAGGCCGTCGCGCCTCGCGCTTGTCGCGCTCGAGTCGCGCGCAGCGCGCAAGAAAAGTACGCACATACACGACGCTGCTGGTGCGATTCAGTCTGTAAAGCGGACCCGCCAGCACCTTGTCCTCCGACATTTCGTCGTGGCTCATCCATGACGGATCGAGCAGTTCCTCTTCACCCCAAGGCCGGCGTGACGGGTTTACAATCGGACCCGCGCACCATTCGGTCTCGCGACCGAGCGAAATCTGCACATAGTCGGCCGCGCCGGGTCCCGTTGGCGCGAACGCATAGACGCTGTTTCCGTGCCATTCTGAAATCTGCAGATCAGTATCCTGCAGCCGCCACCAGACGGCCGCGATGTCTCCATTGTCTTTCGCGAGTTCGGTTTTCATCCACGGCCGGTACTCGGCGATCCGCGTTCCATCGGCGGCGAGCACCGAACGCGTGTCCCGCCAATATTCGTCATCGAGGTTCGCTACCGAGAAGGCGAACCCCGGAAAGGCTTGCGTCAGCGCATCCGCGAGCGCGCCCTCGTTCGAGCCAGCGGGCAAGGCGGCCAAAGCCGACTCGACGGAAGCGCGATCAGGCAGCTTGGCAGGTGCGTTCTCCGGCATCTCAGCCATGTGGCGACCCTATCATTTTGGCCCGGCGGTGTCTTTGCCCGGCTCCGCCGATCGGCCCGCGGCGCTGCCCTGGGTGATGAGCCGCGCGCTGCGCTGGTCACTCGCCCCGGCATCCGCCGCGTTGAGATGATGTTCGAGCGCTTCGATGCTGGCGATCACGTCGGCAAAGGCCGGTGGCGTGCCGAAGATCATCGCCGTCATACGCTGATAATCGGCCGCAAGCTTTGCTCGCATCTCCGGCGTCGGGACGAGGCGATAGCTGCCCGGGAGGGCGCGGTCGTATCGGTGATCCGGCGCGCGAAACATCAGCTCCTTGTGCTGCCGACAGGCTTCTGCAAGATCGCGCAGCGAGGCAGTCGCAACGCCATAATCCGGATGCGTCCAGATCTGATGGACGTCATAGTAGTGACGTGAATACTTATTGAGATCGGGCACAGGCCGTTCGGGATGGGCGTCCTCACGCCGCTTTTCCGTCATCTCCGTCATCGCATGCAGGATCAGCACTTTCTCCCAGAAGGTCCGCTCCGGCTTCACGGTCGTCACGTTTCGGACCGCGAGGTCCATTCCCTCCGGCATTTCGTCGGCGATATAGGGGACGATCTCGCGCGGCTCAGCCGGTTCCGGATCGGGCCGCGCGCCGCCCTCGATGCGGACCGCGGCCTGCACATAGTTCTGCGCGGAATCGAAGACGCTCTTGTAGCCAACCACCAGAATGTCGAGCGCGTCCCTGTTGCGATAATTGTCGAATCCGAAACCGAGCGTGAAATGTCCCGGCAGTTCGGCCGCTTCCTCGACGGCGGCGATCTCCTTCTCCAGCAGCGCTTTCAGCGGACCGGAGATGTATTGACGTGCCGCCTCGTCGATTTTCTCCGCCAGCGCGCGCTGCTGCTGGTTGACGGAGGGCAGGGCGGCGATGTCGGCTTCGAGCGGGACATGCAGATCGGCCTTGTAGATGCCGATGTCGATGTCCTCGGAGAACCGCCAGATCAGTCCATACGCCTTGCTGAGGCTCGTGCCGCCTTTGAAATACAGCCCGATCGGATCATCGCCGCGCCGGTTGAACAGGAAGTCGAGCACCCAGCAGACATAGAGGTCCTTCTCGACGTTCTGCGCCTGCGTTTCGAGATGCGCGGCAACCGTCTCGAAGAGAGTGCGGCGTTCGTCGACGCTCGAGCGCAGGATTTCAATGAACGTCTTCTGCATGATCACCCTTCGCGCGCTCTGTGTCCGGCGCATTCTCGCTGTGATCCTCGGCGAGCCGGCGCGTGATCGTCTCGATCAGCGGATACATCCAGGCCGGGACCGCGTGGATGTTCTCGCGCAGATCATCCGCGACCTTCTCGCGGTTTGGATCGCGCGACAGATGCCGAACGATGCCGTTGATGGCCGCGTCGAGGCTCGCCTTCTCATCCCGAAACCATGTCAGCGCCTGGACGACGCGCATGGCCGGCCGCCCGGCCCAGAACGCCGTCTTCGCCGCGACGCGTTTGAAGTCGAGCTTGTAGATAACCGGCTTCGTCACCTTCGCATCGCCGGCGCTCGCCTCGATCTCGATCGTCCGGGGATAGGTGTCGGCATAGATCGTCGAGCGCGCCGGTACGGCCGTCGTCAGGCCGAGATCGTTCGCCGCGGTCATGCCGTCGACGAGGACGCGCAGCTTGTCGCGCCGGGCGATCGCGTCGATGAAGGAAGCGCGCGGCGGAAACACCATCTTGCCGGTCAGCTTGCTGACGCCGGGCTTGTCGTAGAGGCCGCGATAGGGCCGGCGGATGTCGCCGCGCAGGGTCAGCCGCTGCAGCGCCTTCTCGACGGCGTTCGGCGTCCCGATGTCGAGGAAATCGGCGCGCGACCACACCCCGGCCGGCGCCGCCTGGGCAATCCGGGCATGGATGCGGTCGAGGGTGTCGGACGTCGGGTCGGGCATGGGGCCCCTCAGTTTCTGTCCGAAGATTATATCTAAACTTTGGTCAGTAGCAATCTAGAACCTGCGTTGACCAAAGTTTCTACTCAAACTTTGGTCAGTGGAACCCGTCTCGCCCTCTTTCTTCCTCCGGATGACCCCTCCGCAGGCCGAATCCGATGAGTCTGATTGACTCCCAGGAGTGACGAGAACAAACATAGAACATACTCAATGCGGAGAGCGTTGCAAAGGACATGAGTACGTCCGCCCCCCGATCAGTCGTGTCCGAGCTCCGGGCACGCATCGCCCGGCTCGAGGGCAGGACCGCGCAGCAGCGCGCGGTCCTGCCCTTCGGCGTGGCCGCGATCGACCGGATTCTTCCGGAAGGAGGGTTGCTGCGCGGCGCGCTGCATGCGGTGGCCGGCGGCGGCAACGGCGCCGTGGACGGCGCGGCCGCCGCCCTGTTCGCCGCCG
>JAIESI010000172.1 GCA_019746135.1 Xanthobacteraceae bacterium | reverse complement strand
GACGGCGAAGGCATGCTGGTGGTGCAGACCGCGGGCGGCGAGCGCTACACCAGGAACGGCGCGCTGCAGCTCAACAATGCCGGCGAGGTCGTCACCAGCAGCGGCGACAAGGTGCTCGGCGACGGCGGTCCGATCATTCTGCAGAACACCGACCGCGATATCGTCATCACCAAGGACGGCACCATCAAGGTGCGCGAGGGGCTCAGCCTCACCTCCGATTCCACGCGCGGCAAGCTCCGCCTCGTGCGCTTCGACGAGATGCAGCAACTGCGCAAGGACGGCGCCAGCGCTTTCCGCGCGCCCGAGGGCGTGACGCCGATCCCGGTCGAGAAGCCGAACGTCATCCAGGGCGCGATCGAGAAATCCAACGTCCGCCCGGTGCTGGCGATGAGCCGCATGATCGAGGTGACGCGCGCCTACACCGAAGTCGCGACCATTCTCCAGCAGCAGGGCGAGATGCGGAAGAACTCGCTCCAGCAGCTCGCTGAAGTGCCGGCGTAACGCTCAAGAGGACATCGCAAGGACACCGCCATGCGCGCACTCCACACCGCAGCGACCGGAATGATGGCCCAGGAGCTCAACGTCCAGGTCATCTCCAACAACATCGCCAACATGCGCACGACCGGCTACAAGCGCCAGCGTGCCGAATTCCAGGACCTGCTCTACGAGCACGTGCGCCGCATCGGCACGCAGACCTCGACCCAGGGCAACATCCTGCCGGTGGGCATCGACCTCGGCGGCGGCGTCAAGACCGTCGGCACGCCGCGGCTGATGACGCAAGGCACGATCTCGCCGACCGGCGGCGACCTCAACGTCGCGATCCGCGGTGAAGGCTTCTTCAAGGTGCTGATGCCGGACGGATCGTTCAGCTACACCCGCGACGGCTCGTTCCAGATGGACAACCAGGGCCGCATCGTCACGCAGCAGGGCAACGTCATCCAGCCCGGCGTCACCATCCCGAACAACGCCCAGTCGGTCACCGTCGCGCCGAACGGCCAGGTCTCGGTGACGCTGCCCAACCAGGCCCAGCCGAGCATCCTCGGCCAGCTGGTGCTGACGCGCTTCATCAACAAGGCGGGGCTGCAGGCGATCGGCGACAACCTGTTCGTCGAGACACCCGCCTCGGGCCAGCCGCAGGACGGCGTGCCGAACATCGACGGCATGGGCGACCTGCAGCAGGGCAGCCTCGAACAGGCCAATGTCGAGGCGGTCACCGAGATCTCCGACCTGATCGCCGCGCAGCGCGCCTACGAGATGAACGGCAAGGTGATCAGCGCCGCCGACCAGATGCTGTCGGCCGCCTCCAACCTGATGCGCTGAGGCAAGTTCATGAGCCAGTCCATGATCCGGATCGCCATCGCTCTCGCTCTGCTTCTCGCGCTCGGTCACGAAGCGGTCGCGGGCCCCCGCGCCGCGACGCCGAAGCTCAAGGAGCTGGTCACCGTCACCTCCGAGGTGGTCCGCATCGGCGACCTCGTCGAGAACGCCGGTCCCGCGGCGAGCGTGCCGATCTTCCGCGCGCCCGACCTCGGCCAGACCGGCTCGGTGCCGGTGCAGCGCATCGCCGAAGCGCTCCGCCCGCACGACCTCGCCGGCGTCGACACCGACGGCTTGAGCGAGGTCGTGGTGACGCGGCTCTCCCGCGTCATCACCAGCAAGGACATTTCCGAGCGGATCGCACGCGCGATCGCCGGCCAGTACGGCTTCGGCGAAGCGCAGAACATCGCCGTGGTCTTCGATCGCGACATCCGCGTCATGCATGTCGAGGCGACCGTCACCGCCGACCTGATGGTGACGCGGATGAACGCCGACCCGCGCACCGGGCGCTTCGACATCGCCTTCGAGCTCCCCGGCAGCGCCATGTCGCGCCGCCTGCCGCTGCGCTTCACCGGCACGGCGCGCGAGATGATCGAGATCGCGACGCTGACGCGGCCGCTGCGCCAGGGCGAGACGATCAAGGGCTCCGACGTCACCATCGAGCGCCGCCCCAGGGTCGAGGCCGGCACCGACGGCGTGTCGCCCGAGCAGGCGATCGGCATGGCGGTGCGCCAGCCGATGCGCGCGGGCCAGGCGGTGCGCATGAACGACCTGATGAAGCCGGTCGCGGTGCAGCGCAACGAGCCGGTGACCATCGTCTACCAGATGCCCGGCATCCTGCTGTCAGTCCGCGGCAAGGCGGTCGAAGCCGGCTCGGTCGGCGACATCGTCAGCGTCGTCAACGTGCAGTCCAACCGCACCGTCCAGGCCACCGTCACCGCGCCCGGCCGCGTCACCGTCGCCGCCGCCACGCCCATCGTCGCGGCCGCGGCTCCCGCCGACTCCGCCGAACCGACCGCCGGCATCACCCAGTGAGTGAGAACCCCATGCATTCGCGTCTCGTCTTCATCCTCGGTGTGGCGCTGATCGGCTCGTCGGTCGGGGGCTGCTCGACGATCGACCGCCTGGCCCAGCTCGGCGAACCGCCGCCCCTGACCGCGATCGAGGACCCGACCACGACGGCCGGCTACAAGCCGGTGCAGATGCCGATGCCGACGCCGCAGCCGGCGTCCTACAGCCCGAACTCGCTGTGGCGCAACGGCTCGCGCGCCTTCTTCAAGGACCAGCGCGCGCATCAGGTCGGCGACATCCTCACCATCCTCGTCAACCTGAACGACAAGGCGGTGATCGCCAACGAGACGCAGCGCAGCCGCGAGAACAAGGAAGACTCCGGCGTCGACAACTTCTTCGGCAAGCCGAAGGTGCCGATCATGAACACGCCGGTTCCGACGCGCATCTTCACCGGCGACTCCAGCTCGTCGAGCGAGGGCAAGGGCACGGTGAACCGTTCCGAGGCGCTGACCACCAACATCGCCGCGGTCGTCACCCAGGTGCTGCCGAACGGCAACCTCGTGGTCGAGGGCCGGCAGGAGGTGCGGGTCAACTTCGAGATCCGCGAGCTGATCGTCGCGGGCATCGTCCGGCCCGAGGACATCCAGAGCGACAACACCATCGACTCCACCAAGATCGCGCAGGCCCGCATCGCCTATGGCGGCCGCGGCCAGATCACCGATGTGCAGCAGCCGCGTTACGGCCAGCAGTTCCTCGACGTGCTGCTGCCGTTCTAGCGAGCGTTTTGTTTGGTCGCATTTTCCACGGCGAACCGCTTCACACTTCGCCTGAAAATGCTCCTGTTTGTTTGGTCGCATTTTCCACGGCGAACCGCTTCACACTTCGCCTGAAAATGCTCCTGTCAGTCGTCCTGCGTTGGAGCATGATGGCGTCCGGAAAGGTCGGGCGTCCCGGACGCCATCATGCCCCGCAGTTGCCGAGCTCCCCCGCTGCTCCGTCTCGCGAGCGGTGCAGCGGTCAACGCGGCCTCCGGATGCTCCCTCCGGAGGCCGCATACTTTTTGCCGAAGGGGATACATTCGGGGCGCCCGGCGTGTATCCTGCCGCAACTGGAGAAGACCGTCGGAATCCGAGAGGCAGCCCTTGGCCCTTCAGCAGAACACCGACCGCATCCGGACCACGCATATCGGCAGCCTGCCACGGCCGCATGCGCTGCTCGACGTCATGAAGGCCAAGCTCAACAAGCAGCCCTATGACGAAGCCGGATATCAGGCGACGCTCCGCAGGGCCGTCGCGGACTGCGTTCGCAAGCAGGCCGAATGCGGCATCGACATCGTCACCGACGGCGAATTCTCCAAGCCCGGATTCTTCACCTACATCCAGCAGCGGCTCGAAGGCTACGCGGCGCGGCCGAACCAGAAGATGATCCTGTTCCAGAAGGAAGTCGCGGCGTTTCCCGAATACTACGCCGAATACTTCAAGCAGGCGATGATGGGCGGCACGCTGATCCCGATCACACCGGTGGTGTGCGTGGGACCGGTGAAGTATCGCGGTGAAGAGCTTCTGCAGATCGACATCGACAACCTGAAGGCTGCGGCGCAGGCCGCCGGTGTTCCGGCAAACCGGGTGTTCCTGCCGGCGACCGCCCCGTCCGGCGTCGGCATCAACGAGCACTACAAGTCCGACGAAGAGTATTTCCATGCGCTGGCGGAGGAACTGAACAAGGAGTATCGCGCGATCGTTGCGGCCGGGCTGCTCGTGCAGGTGGACGACCCGTTCCTGTGCGACATCTTCGTCGAACCCGGCCTCGACGATAGGCAGAAGAAGCGCCGCGCCGAAATCTATGTCGCGGCCACGAACCGGGCGCTGCAGGGCGTCCCGCCCGAGATGGTGCGTTTCCACACCTGCTACGGCATCAACGAGGGGCCGCGGCTCTACGAAGCCGCCCTGTCCGACGTCATCGAACATATGCTGAAGATCAACGCAGGCTCCTACAGCTTCGAGGGTGCCAACCCGCGCCATGAGCACGAATATCACTTGTTTGAGCGGGTGAAGGTTCCGGACGGCAAGGTGCTATGTCCCGGCGTCATCACGCATGCCAGCAATATCGTCGAGCATCCCGAGCTGATCGCCGAGCGCATCATGCGCTTTGCGAAGCTCGTCGGCCGAGAGAACGTGATGGCAGGCGCCGACTGCGGGTTCTCGTCGCAGGCGCTGTACCGGACCGAGGTTCACGACACGGTCGTCTGGGAGAAATTCAAGGCGTTGCGGCAGGGCGCGGACATCGCAACGAAATTGCTCTGGAAATGACGCCGTTCTGCCGCTCCACATGAAGGCCGGTCACGCGGAAATCGCCGGCGCGGGTTTCGGCGGGTTGGTTTCGGCCATCGCGCTCGCCGAGCGCGGCTGGACGGTGCGCGTGAACGAGCGGCGCGACAGCCTGCTCGGCGAAGGCTACGGCATCGCCATCCACAACAACATGGCGCGCATCTTCGCCGGCTTCGGCATCCTCGACCGGGTGCTCGCCGGCGGCGTGCGGATCGACCGCCGCGATTCGCTCGACCGGACCGGCCGCGTGGTGATGACGCGCAAGACCGCGCGCAGCCCCTACCGGATCGACCGCCAGCACATCATCGCGCTGCTCGCCGAACGCGCGCTCGAGGCCGGCGCGGAGATCAAATTCGACGCGCAGGTCGCCTCAGCCGATCCGGCCGGCGCGGTGGCGCTCGCCGGCGGCGAAACCCGCAAGGCCGATCTGGTGATCGCGGCCGACGGCATCAATTCGGGCATCCGCGAGCAGCTCGGCCTCACCGATCGCCGGATCTGGGGCCGCGATTGCGGCGCGCGCATCAACATCCCGCGACGGCCGCAGGAGATCGCCGCCGACGATCGCGAAGGCACGGTGATGATCGAAGCCTGGGCCGACAAGCGCCGCGTGCTCTATTGCCCGGTGACCCGGAACGAGTTCTACGTGCTGCTCACCTGCACCCGGCAGGACGAGGGCGCCGCGGTCTCGCCGATCGATCCCGAGGTGTGGGCGCGCTCGTTTCCGTTCATGCGCGAGCTGTTCGTGCGCATGCGCGACGAGGCCGACTGGCCGCAATCGCACTGGGCGCACTTCCAGACCATGCGGCTGAAGCGCTGGTCGGCCGGACGCATCGCGGTGCTGGGCGACGCCGCGCACGCGATGCCGCCCTACCTCGCGCAGGGCGCCGGCCACGCGATGATGAATGCGCTCGGCTTGGCCGAATCGTTGCGCGAGGCCGACACCATCGAGGCCGCGCTTGCGCAGTGGGAGCGCCGCGAGCGGCCGCTGACCGAGCACACCCAGCTTTGTACCCGCATCTACGGCGCGACCATGTTCCTGCCGGCGCCGTTGAAGAAGATCTCGATTCTGGTCGAGAAGCTGCCGTGGGTCGCAGCGCAGTATGTGCGCGCGGCGAACCATGTTCCTACCGGCTGCGATGCGGGCGTGAACATCGACGCCCGTATGGGAGGCACGATCTCGGCGTAGAACTTGCCGGCACGAAGGCAAAGTCTTCGGCGGCCGGGGCCCTCATGCCTCCACTAATCTGCGACGCTTGCCCCTGACGTCGTGATGACGTCGGACCATTTCTCGCGCTCGGTCTGAAGAAACCTGTCGAACTCCGGTCCGAAGGCGTTTCCCGCAATCGCGCCGGCGTCCTCGAGCCGACGGCTGATGGCGGCCGTGGTGAGAACCTTTTTGACGTCCGCCGTGGTTTTCGCCAGCGTGTCGGCAGGCGTTTCTCGCTGCGCAAAGAGCCCGAACCAGGACGAAGCTTCGAACTCGGGCAGACCGGCCTCGGCAAAGGTCGGTACGTCCGGAAGCCATGGGACGCGCTGCGCGCTCGCGACCGCAAGCGCCCGCACCTTTCCGGCTTTGACCTGCGGGATCACCGTCGTGATGTTGTCGAACAGCATCGGCACGTGACCGGCGATCAGATCGTTCATCGCCGGCGCCGCGCCGCGATACGGCACGTGCTGCATCGTCACCTTGGCCATTTTCCCGAACAGCTCGGCGGAGAGATGATGCGTCGACCCGACGCCGGACGATGCATAGACGAACTTGCCGTTCTCGCGGCGGATCAGTGCGATCAGCTCGCCGACCGAGCGCGCCTCGACGCCCGGATGCACCATCAGCACGATCGGCACGTTTGCCACCAGCGCGATCGGCACGAAGTCCTTCTGCGAGTCGAACGGCAGCCGCTTGTAGAGAAACGGATTGATGACGATCGGGCCGGGCGACGACAGCAGCAGCGTGTAGCCGTCGGGCGGCGCCGACGCCACCGCCTGCGCGCCGACGTTTCCACCGCCGCCTGCGCGATTTTCGATGACGACTCCGGGCGGCCACAGCTCGGTCAGTCCCTGCGCGACGATCCGCGCAGCGCCGTCGTTCGATCCGCCCGCCGGATTGGGGACGATGATCCGGACCGCCCGGTCGGGAAACTTCTGCGCAGCGCAGACCTCGACGAACGACAATGTCAGAAGTGCAGTCAGAACGAGCTTCATCCGCATGACACCCTCCTCCCTTGCTGCCTTGCACCTTTCTTGCTTGTGCCGCGGTTTCTCGCCCGACCGCGTTCGAACCGGTTGCCCGGCTTGGCGTCGACACGGGCCGGCTTGGCGTCCGGCCGCGCCGGTCCGCCCGCTCGGACGGCCGTCGAGCCCGCCGATCACGCCGATCAACACCGAGTGTCTGGTCACCTCAGCCGCGCGCGCCGCGGCCACTCATTGTTCGATCCCGGCCGCTAGATCGGGATCACCAGCAATATGTCGATCTGCCTGGAATCCAGCACCACCGTCCGCTCCTGAAATTTCGCCGCGCCGTCCGCGAGCGTGATGATGTCGAGATATTTCCCCGTGGCGAACAGATCGCTGCGCCCGTCCTGCATGATGCGGATCAGGTGAAAGTTGGTCCGGCAGGCGTAGACCCCCGGCGTCTTGCCCAGCGCAATCGAGGGCCGCCCCAGCACGTGGTTGTAGCTGTGCGGCTCGAAGATGTTGGCGGTGTGAAACGCCTTGACCCGGTCGAGCATCATGCCGCGGCCGACGCAGCGAAGGATGCCGATCGGCAGGCCCGCCTCGTGGGCCTCACGGTTGGTGATGTGGTAGACGCAGTCTTCGGTGAAGAAGCCGGGCCACCGGTCGATCTCGCCGTCGTCGATCGCGTGGCTGTAGGCGCAGAGCAGCTCTTCGATCCGGTCGCGCGCGCCCGGATCGGATTGCGCGGCCACAGCCCTCGTCATCTCGTTCATCGGCGCCTCCGATCAGAAGGACATGATCTGGCGATAGCCGTGCCAGAAGCCGCGTACCGCGGTTTCGGTCGCGCGCGAGTTCTTCTCCGAGCGGACCTCGCGCCCGCCCATTTCCATGAACGACATCGCCTCCGGGCTCGTTCTCGTGCCGCGCTGCACGAACTCGTTGATGCAGCCGTCCTCCAGCGAAACGAGGCCCGCGGCGCCCGTCAGGTTGCTCTGCATGACGCGCATCTGCGACTGCTCTTCGGTGTCGCGCTCGTAGCCGAGGTAAATCCAGAACAGCTCGGTCTCGTCCACGCCGCGCGGCGCGAAGAACCGGATCGCCAGCGAGTTCAGCGTGAACTGGACGCACAGGTTCGGAAAGATGGTCTGGATGCTGTGGGTGATGCCGTCGTCGAACTCGTTCCAGGATTGCAGCAGGCCCGGCCCGTCGAGCGCGGAGTCGTAATTCGCCGAATGGAGGGAGCTGTTGTACTCCTCGGCCTCCTGCATGTTGGCGCGCCGCGCGAAGCTGATGTGATGCCACTTCTCGTCCGACAGGATGATCCCGCCGTCCATGTCGAGGCGATTGACCTTGAACGTCGTGTAGAAGGTGTGCAGCAGCGTCGCGTGATAGGAATCCCTCAGGTTCTCGGCGTAGAGCTTCCAGTTGTTGCGGATGATCTGGCTGTGCGTGCCGAGGATCTTCAGCGGCCGGCCGAGATTGCGCTTGATGAACTGCGCCATCTCCGGGCCGAGATAGCCTTCGACCGGCCCGAGGCTCGGGTCGAACGTTCCGAACACCATGCCACAGAACGTCTCGACCTTGAGCGGCTGCAGCCGGTGCTTGGCGACGTCGAAGTCGGCCGGCATCCCGCCGTGGCCGCGCAGCCCGTTGCGGAAGGCGACGCCCTTCAGACGGCCGTCGAGGCTGTAATTCCAGGCGTGGTAGACGCAGTTGAGGCTCGCGACATTGTCCTTCTTCTTCAAGCAGACCAGCGCGCCCTTGTGGGCGCAGCGGTTGACCATCGCGTGAATGGCGCCATCGCGGTCGCGCGTCACGACCACCGGCGTCTCGCCCACGGTCGTGGTCCGGTAGTCGCCCGGATTGGCGATCTCCACCTCCAGGCACAGGAAATTCCAGACCGCTCCGCGGAAAATTCGCTCCTGCTCGAGCTGGTAGATGTCCGGATCGGAGAACAGACGGTACGGCGCGCGCACCACGCCGTCGGCCGGCCACTGGAAACGATCGTTCAATTCCATCGCAGCGGACATAGGACGATCCTCCCGTCACGCGACCGCGCATGAAGCGAGGCAGCCACTTTCAATTTTCTATCATTCGAATTTCGGCAGCCGCCAATAACGCGTTCGGCGAAATTAATAAGTTGGGCTTATCAGGCGAAAAACGCGCCGTTCACTTCTGCCGCGCGGCCTGCCTGGCCTTGTTGATGAACATAACGACCGCGGGCGCCTGCTCGGCCTTGCGGAAAACCAGCGCCAGGTCGGTGAAACCGGCGGCATCGGCGAGCGGCCGGTACACCACGTTGGGAAAGCGAAGGTTGCGGACCGAGTCGGGCACGAACGCAACACCGAGGCCTGCGCCCACGAGACTGCCGATCGCCGCAAACTGCCGGCCGCGCTGGGTGATGCGCGGCGTCAGGTTGCCGGCGCGGCAGATCGCAGCCACCTGCGCGTAAAATCCGACGCCCTCCTGGAATTGCGTGGCGATGAACGACTCCTCGGCCAGCGCCGCGATCGGCACCGCGGAGCGGCGAGACAGCAGGTGCCCCTTGGGCAGCGCGATGATGATCGGCTCGCGCGACAAGGTCAGCGACGTCACGCCGTCGGGCCACTGCGGCACCGGCGGGCGGATGAAGCCCAAGTCGATGCGGCCGCTGTAGACCTCCTCGACCTGCTGGGTGATGTCGAGCTCGTGCAGGCGAAGCTCGACGTCCGGACTGATCTTGCGATAGTCGAAGACGATCTTCGAAAGCAGGCCGGAGAACGCCGCCGAGCCGACAAAGCCGATCTCGACGGAGCCCTGCTCTCCGCGGCCGGCCTGCCTGGCGACGGTCGCCGTGCGCTCGGCTTGCTCAAGCGTGCGTACCGCCTGTTCAAGGGTCAGGCGGCCGGCGACGGTCAAATAGACCGAGCGCTTGGTGCGCTGGAACAGCTTCGCGCCAAGATCCCGTTCGAGGATTTGGATTTGCTGCGTGAGCGCGGGCTGCGCGATGCCCAACCGTTGTGCGGCACGGCCAAAGTGCAGCTCTTCCGCAAGAACCTGAAGGTAGCGAAGCTGGCGGAGCTCCATTCGCCTCTCTCGGCCACAGCGATTCGGGCGAGCCTAGCACAAGGGCTGCACGGCGCGGGCGGAGCGCCCGCCACCTCGCACGCGCAACACGACGCCGGATTCCTCGGGAATGTTCCGGTCTCGCGCCGGAACCGCCCGCTGCAACGCGGGTTGGGAGGAATAGCTCGAGCTCGCAACGGGCTTCGCCGTCAAGCTCAGAGGTCGCCAAATGGCGGGACTGATTCTGGTGGGGGATATCGGCGGGACCAACGCGCGCTTCGCGCTCGCAAGCCGAGGGTCATTGCTGTCCGTCCATTCCTGCAAAGCCGCCGAGCACCCGGGCGTGCTGGAGGCGCTGTCTCATTTCCTCAATCGTGAAGGCAAGGGGTCGAATGTCGAAGGCGTCGCCCTGGGCGTCGCAGGGCCTGTCCACGACGGGAAATCGACAATCACCAACACCGGCTGGACTGTCGACAGGGACGCTCTTCGGTCTCACTTGAATTGCCGGGCCGTGTACCTGCTGAACGACTTCGAAGCCCTGGCATGGTCGCTTCCATGCCTGTCGGGAGCGGATGTGGTCCAGCTGCATGCCGGAAAAGCCGTCGTCGGCGGCACCCAGGTCGTTCTGGGGCCGGGCACCGGATTTGGCGCGGCGTGCCTGATGCGCCGCGACGGCCGTCTTGTCACGGTTACCGGCGAGGCCGGCCACTCGACCTTTTCGGCCGCCTCCAAGGCCGACGAGGAACTCGTGGATCGTTTGCGACAGCGCTTCGATCATGTTTCGATCGAACGGGTGCTGTCGGGTCCCGGTCTGCAAAACCGTACGGCGCTCTGGCCGAAATCAGCGGCACAGACGCGCCCTCGCGTCGTGCCAGCGAGATCGCGGAAGCCGGCCTGCAAGGATCCTGCGAGACATGCAGCCGGTCGGTGGACGCGTTTTGCGAGATGCTCGGAACGGTCGCGGGCAACCTTGCGCTCACGTTCGGTGCCGTCGGCGGCGTGTATGTTGCGGGCGGCATCGTTCCGCGCATCCTGCAACGGCTGCAACAGTCCGGGTTCGAAGATCGGTTTCTCGCCAAAGGGCATTATCGCAGCTACCTTCAGAACATTCCCGTACACGTCATCGTGCATCCGCAAGCCTCGCTCGTGGGGCTCGCGGCATACTTCGACGCTCAACACCGAGCAGCCGGGACAAACGGAGCCTGAAGCGGGATGACTTTTCTTCGAATCGTCATCCCGCTTCAGCTTCTTGTTTGAGCATGATCTTTTCCGAAAACCGCTTCACACTTTTCGGGATCATGCTCTGGCCCAACGCTTGTTTCGCCCCAGCCTTTCCCATCCGCAACGCGAATGGCCGGGCGATGCCCGGCCATTGCAACAGTTCGGTGATACCGCGGCCGCTTGGGATCAGTCGTCCCGGTAGATCCGTTCGCGCCGCTCGTGGCGCTCCTGGGCTTCGACCGAAAGGGTCGCGATCGGCCGGGCCTCGAGCCGCTTGATCGCGATCGGGTCGCCGGTTTCCTCGCAGTAGCCGTAGGTGCCGTCGTCGATCCGGTGCAGCGCGGCATCGATCTTGGAGATCAGCTTGCGCTGGCGGTCGCGGGCGCGGAGCTCGATGGCCCGGTCGGTTTCCGACGAGGCCCGGTCGGCCAGGTCGGGATGATTTTGGTTCTCGTCCTGCAGGTGCTGCAGGGTTTCCTTGGCTTCCTTGAGGATGTCCTCCCGCCAGGACATCAATTTCTGGCGGAAATACTCCTTCTGGCGCTCGTTCATGAACGGCTCTTTGTCGGTCGGGCGATACCCCTTGCCCTTGTCCAAGCTGCCGTTTCCGTTCTTGGCGTGCCCATTCAGGCCATTGTGGCCGTTGGTTGCTATTGTCGTCCCCTTGCTACCCTTCTTGGTCGGCATATACCCCACCCTTACTCGGTCGAGCCTCCCTTGCTCGCGGCGAGCTTATAGTGATCCGCCCATGCGCCGACAAGCACGGAATGCAGGCACGGCGAGGGCATCGATGCTGCAGTGCACGTCCGGCCAAAGTGCTGAGTTTATGTACGTTTTTTGACACGGTCCGGACCGGCCGGAGGCCGCAAGCGAGCGGTCGAGAGCCCGCAAACGGGACTCAGCGACGGGGACTGATCTTGGCGATTTCGACTTCGACCCGGAGCTCGATTTCGGCGAGCACGGTGTCGAGGCCCGGATCTCCGGAGCCGTCCCGGAGCCCGGCGGTGGCCGCCTTCAACCGGGTCAAGGTCGCGGGGCCGATGGTGCCGGCCAGCACCGCGATCTTGAGCTCGTCGAGCATGTCGAGAGCGATGCCGCCCCGCTTGACCGCCCGCTTCTTCCGCTCGCCCGGCCCCTCTTCGCCCTGCAGCGCGAGCAAGGCGTCGATGCCGCCGATGGTGCGCAGCGGCGCGCTCGCCGCCGTCGATGTCGCCGTCTCGCCTTCGGCGACCGAGAAGCCGCCCGACGCGGCCCGGCGCGGTCCTGACGCATTGGCTAACCGTGCAGTGGCATTCGGTCCGGCGATGCGCATCGCGTGATGCCTTGCTTTAGGAGCGGGCGGCGGAGTCCGTCCGAATTGCGTCAAGGTGGGGCCGTTATGGTTAACGGCCGGTAAATGCCCGGCAGATTTTGCCGGGCGCACGGCATGCTCCGCCGGGTGCGCGCGCGGGCGTAAAAATAAATCACCGATTTTTCAACGATTTGACTCCATAACGGACTGGCACGGCGCTGGCATAGCGACATGCGGTCCGAACTCATTGGGGAGCAATGTGATGCGGACGTTGCATCGTGCGTTCGCCGCGGCTGTCGCGGCGCTGACAGTTTTTGGCTTTTGCGCCGCCGCGCCTTCGCGCGCGGACGAGCCCTATCGCGTGTCGTCGACGTCGCGGATCAAGGATCTCGCGAACATCGAAGGCGTGCGGCAGAACCAGCTCATCGGCTACGGCCTGGTCGTCGGTCTCAACGGCACCGGCGATACGCTGACCAACATCCCGTTCACCCGGCAGTCGCTGCAAGCGATGCTCGAACGGCTCGGCGTGAACATCCGCGGCCAGACCATCCGCACCGGCAACGTCGCGGCGGTGATGGTCACAGCGAACCTTCCGGCCTTCGGCACGCAAGGCTCGCGCATCGACGTCACGGTGTCCGCGCTCGGCGACGCCAAGAGCCTGCAGGGCGGCACCCTTCTCGTCACACCGCTGCTCGGCGCCGACGGCAACGTCTACGCGGTCGGCCAGGGCTCGGTCGCGATCTCCGGTTTCCAGGCCGAGGGTGAAGCCGCCAAGATCGTGCGCGGCGTGCCGACCGTCGGCCGCATCTCCAACGGCGCGATCATCGAGCGCGAGATCGAGTTTGCGCTGAACCGGCTCAACCAGGTGCGGCTCGCGCTGCGCAATCCCGACTTCACCACCGCCAAGCGCATCGCCGCCGCGATCAACGACTTCATCGGCGCGAGCACCGCCGAGCCGCTCGACCAGTCGACGGTGCAGGTCAACGTGCCGAAGATCTACGCCGGCAACGTCGTGTCGCTGCTCACCGAGATCGAGCAGTTGCAGATCGAGCCTGACCTCTCGGCCAGAATCGTCATCGACGAACGCTCCGGCGTGATCGTGATGGGCCGCGACGTGCGCGTCTCGACCGTCGCCGTCGCACAGGGAAATCTCACCGTCACGATCTCCGAGACCCCGCAGGTGAGCCAGCCGGGCCCGTTCGCGAACCGTGGCGCGCAGACCGTGCGGGTGCCGCGCAGCCGGGTCGGCGTGCAGGAGGACGGCCGGCGGCTGGCGCTGGTGCGCGAGGGCGTATCGCTGCAGCAGCTCGTCGACGGGCTCAATGCGCTCGGCATCGGGCCGCGCGACATGATCGCCATCCTTCAGGCGATCAAGGCCGCGGGCGCGATCCAGGCCGAAATCGAGGTGATGTGATGGCCTCCATCGCCTTCGCGCCGCAGCTTTCGGCGGATGCCACCGCGGCGCTCGCCGGCGCCAAGGGCAACCTTACGGGCCGTGCGGCGAAAGCCCGCGGCCAGGCCGAGGACTTCGAGGCAATGTTCCTCAACAGCATGTTCCAGCAGATGTTCGAAGGTGTCGGCAAAGGGCCGTTCAGCGGCGGCCCCGGCGCCACCATCTGGCGGTCGTTCCTGACCGACGAATACTCCAAGTCGTTCGTGAAGAAAGGCGGCATCGGCCTCGCCAACGAGGTCGAGCGCGCGCTGCTCGCCCAACAGGAAATCCGATGAGCAACCTTCCCGCAAAGCCCGAACCGGTGCGGCCGGTCGCAAGCCCGGCCGAAGCCGAGGCCCTGATCAAACATCTGCTCGACGTGATGGAAGCGCTGCTCGGCACGGTCGAGGAGGAAACCGAGCTGGTTCGTGCCGGAAAGCTCAACGAGGCCACGAAACTCGAGCCGGCCAAGGCCGAGCTGTCGCGCATGTACATTGCGGATACGACGCGAATCAAAGCAAGTCAGGGCTACCTGGCGCGCACGACGCCCGGAATGGTCGACGATCTGCGCGAGCGCCACGACGAGTTCCGGGCGCTGCTGCAGATGAACCTGACGGTGCTGGCGACCGCGCATGCGGTTTCGGAGAGCATCATGCGCGGCGTGTCCAACGAACTGGCCCGCAAGGCCACGCCACAGGCCTACGGCGCGACCGGCCGGGCCACCACCCCGCCGGTCAGCAGCCAGCAACCGCTGGCGGTCAGTCGCGTCTTGTAGAGTTGCGTCGAAAACAGCGTTTTGGGAATGCGAGTTCGGTTCGGGTTCGCGCGGGGCGATGGCAGCCGCAAGGAGACCGAAATGGACAGCAGCTTCACCATCAGGCCCCGCGTCGGCGTGCAGCAATTCACGTCGCGCGATCCGCGTCAGGCGCCGGCGACGGAGCTTTCCGTGGACAAGATCGTCGCTGCGGCAAGCGGCGACCACAGCGAAACCGACCATCGCGAGCAGCGTCACGACCATGCCCCGCCCGACGTCATCGCCGATCCCGAGGCACGCGACGTGATCATCCGCGAGAACGACATCCGCAACCAGGCCGGCGAGCATCCCGACCAGGCGCTGCTGCGGCTTCGCGCCTACCGCCCGGTGCAGACCGACGCCGCGCCCGCGGACCCCAACGAGCCCCAAACAAGCATCCACGCCAATATCAAAGCCTGAGTGTCCATGCCCTCCGTGACTGCGCCGCAAGGCAAGCCTCTCGACGTTGCGCGTACCTTCAACCAGGCGCTCGAGCTGCACCACCAGGGCCGGACCGCGGAGGCGGAGGCGCTCTATTCGGTGGTGCTGCAGGTGCGGCCGGACCACTTCGACGCGCTGCAGATGCTGGGGGTGATCAAGCTCGGCCGCGGCGACCTGCCGGCGGCCCTGCGTCTTACCGGCGCGGCCCTGCAGCAGCGACCGACCTCGCCGCAGGTCCTGCTCAATCACGGCAACGTGCTGAACGCCATGCAGCGCCACAACGAGGCGCTGGCGAACTTCGACGAGGCCATCAAGCGCAAGAAGAGCTTCGCCGAGGCGCACAACAACCGCGGCAGCGTGCTGCTGACCCTGGAGCGCCACGAGGAGGCGCTGGACGGCTTCAGGCGCGCGATCGCGCTCAAGCCCGACTATGCCGACGCGCACTACAACCAGGGCAACGCGCTGCGGCTGCTCAATCGCTATGCCGAGGCGCTGAAGAGCTTCGACCGCGCGATCGCGCTGCGCCCGAAATACGCCAAGGCCTACTGCAACCGTGGCGCGGTGCTCGAAGCCATCGGCCAGTCGGCCGAGGCGCTTGCGGAATACGAACGGGCGCTGGCGATCCAGCCGAATTTTCCCGAGGCGATGCTCAACCGCTGCGCCTCGCTGCGCGCGCTCAAGCGCTTCGACGAGACATTGCAGACGCTCGACGCGCTGCTTGCAGCGCATCCGGGCTACGCCGAGGCGCACTACATGCGCGGCATGCTGCTCGCCGACTGCAACCGCGCCAACGACGCGGCGGCGAGCTACGAGAAGGCGGCCGCGCTCAAGGCCGACTACAGCAAGGCGCGCTGGGCGGCATGCAGCGCGGCGCTGCCGATCCTTTATGCCGACGAGGCCGAGATCGGCCGGCAGCGTGCCGAGTACGAGCGAAGGCTGCGCGCGCTCTGCGCCGACCATGACGCCGGACGCACGCCGCCCGACATGACCAAGGGGCTCGGCATGGCGCAGCCGTTCTTCCTGGCCTACCAGGGCCGCAACGACCGCGACCTGCAAAGGCTGTTCGGCGGCCTCGCATCGAAGATCATGGCGAAGCACCACGGCGCGGTGAAGCTCGCCGAGCCGCCCAGGCCCGGCGAGCCGGTTCGCGTCGGCATCGTCAGCGGCTACTTCTTCCAGCACTCGGTGTGGAAGGTCGGTGTCCGCGGCTGGGTCACGCAGCTCGACAAGCAGCGCTTTCAGGTGTTCTGCTACAACACCAGCTACAAGCAGGACGCCGAGACCGAAATCGCCAAAGCGCACGCCTATCGCTTCGATCAAGGTCCGCATCCGGCGGACGAATGGCGCAAGATCATCGAGGCCGACCGGCCGCACGTGATCATCTATCCCGAGATCGGCATGAACCACGAGGCGTCGGAGCTTGCGGCGCTCCGGCTTGCGCCGGTGCAGTGCAGCTACATCGGCCACCCGCAGACCTCGGGCTACCCGACCATCGACGGCTTCCTCAGCGGCGAGCTGTTCGAGCCGCCGGACGGCGCGGAGCACTATTCGGAAAAGCTCGTGACGCTGCCGAACATCGCCTTCCACTATGAGCCGCCCAAGCTCGACACCGTGATCCTGAACCGGCAAGAGCTGGGCCTGCGTCCCTCCGCCACCGTCTATTGGTGCGCGCAATCGCTGTTCAAGTACCTGCCGCAGCACGACGATGTGTTGCCGCGCATCGCCAAGGAAGCCGGCGACTGCCAGTTCGTGTTCATCCGTCACATGGGGCACGGCGTGACCGAGCTGTTCGAGCGACGGCTCGAGCAGGCGTTCGCCGCGCACGGCCTCAAATCCAGCGACCACTGCGTCCTGCTCAACTCGATGAGCATGAGCCGCTTCGCCGCGGCGAGCGCCCAATGCGACGTCATGCTCGACAGCATCGGCTGGTCGGGCGGCAACACGACGCTCGAGGCGATGGCGCAGGACCTGCCGGTCGTGACCTTCGAGGGCGACCTGATGCGGGGCCGGGTCAGCGCCGGCATGCTGCGGATGATGGGCATGCCGGAGACCGTGGCCGGGACGATCGACGGCTATGTTTCGCTCGCCGTTCGCATCGCCCGGGACCCGCAATGGCGGGCGGACCTCAAAACGCGCGTCATCCGCGACCGGGAACGGCTCTATCGCGACCGCAGCTGCATTGCCGCGCTCGAGCAGTTTCTGGAGCGCGCCGCGCGCGACGGCACGGCGTAGTCCCTTCCCTCACCGCCTCTTACCCGCAGCAGCGGCCTTCGGAAACACGAGGCCGCTGCTGGGCTTTTGCGGGCGCAAAAAGTGCCCGGGCCGGCCGCTTGCTTCACTCGCCAGCGCGAGGCCGAGCACCGACAGGCCGGGCAGTTATGGTGACCAACTGGTTTTCATTCGTGGTTAGCAAAACCTGACCGAGCTTCTTATAACCCTTTGATAAGCATGATTTTTTGCCGTTTCGATTAACCACGATTTTTTACACCGCATTACTCCTAACGTGAGAACAAGGTTACCGACGCAAGGCGGGGGATCGTCTTGTGACGAGGAAAAGGACCAGAAGGGCACACTAAAATGGGCGCGGATATCGTTCTCTCCGCCGGCGTTCGGTCGAACCTTTTGCAGTTGCAGAAGACCTCCGACCTGATCACGGCGACTCAAACCAAGCTTGCCACCGGAAAGCGCGTCAACAGCGCGCTCGACAATCCGATCAACTTCTTCACGGCGCAGGGCCTGCAGAATCGCGCGAGCGACCTCAGCAACCTGCTCGACTCGATGTCGAACGCGTTCAACACCATTCAGGCCGCCAACAACGGCATCACCTCGATCACCAAGCTGGTGCAATCGGCTCAGGCGCTGGTGTCGCAGGCGCAGCAGACCTCCGACACGGCGGTCCGCACCAGCCTCGCCACCCAGTTCGGCGAGATTCTGACCCAGATCGACCAGCTCGCCGCCGACTCCGGCTTCAACGGCATCAACCTGCTCGACTCCGGCTCGAGCACGGACCTGACCGTGACGCTGAACGAGACCGGGACCTCGAGCGTCACCGTCGCGGCGGTCGACTTCAGCGCCGCCGGCGATCTCGCGATCAACAACGCGGTCAACAACTGGGGCGGTGTGGCCGACATCACCGCGGCCTCGGCCGAACTGACCACAGCGCTCACCACGCTGCGCTCCCAGGCCCAGGCGTTCGGCTCGAACCTGTCGACCGTGCAGATCCGCCAGGAGTTCACCAAGGCGATGATCAACACGCTGCAGACCGGCGCCGACAGCCTGACGCTTGCCGACTCCAACGAGGAAGGCGCAAACCTCCTCGCCTTGCAGACCCGGCAGCAGCTCTCGACCACCGCGCTGTCGCTGGCCTCGCAGGCGAGCCAGGCCGTGCTGCGGCTGTTCTGATCCGCTAACAAATCCCAAACGCGCAAACGGCGGCACCCCGGTGCCGCCGTTTTTCGTTGCGCCGGGCGCCGCGCAGGCATCCGGTTCCGGACGCCCGCAGCCGGCTGCGTTAACGCTGCCGATTGCAGCATTCATCGGCATTTTCTGCCGCGAGTTAAGGGATCGGCAAGATTTCCCTAACCAAATATCAACCTTAACAGAATATTTTTTTCGACGCTGCGCCGGGTACGGACCGGCCGGAGATTCTCACGGGGACTACGATGGGTAATGATATCGTTCTGACTTCCGGCGTCCGGGCCAACCTGCTCCAGCTGCAGCGGACCTCGGACCTGATCACGTCGACCCAGACCCGGCTTGCCACCGGCAAGCGGGTCAACACCGCGCTCGACAATCCGGTCAACTTCTTCACCGCGGCGGGCCTGCAGAACCGCGCCAGCGACCTCGGCAACCTGCTCGACTCGATGTCGAGCGCGTTCAACACCATCCAGGCCGCCAACAACGGCATCACCTCGATCACCAAGCTGGTGCAGTCCGCGCAGGCGCTGGTCTCGCAGGCGCAGCAGACCTCGGACACCAACGTCCGGCAGAGCCTCTCCGTGCAGTTCGACGCCATCCTGGGCCAGATCGGCCAGCTCGCCGCCGACTCGGGCTTCAACGGCATCAACCTGCTCGACAACAACACCAGCGCCGACCTCACCGTCACGCTGAACGAAAACGGCACCTCGACCGTCACCATCGCCGCCGTCGATTTCAGCGCCACGGGCGATCTCGCCATCAACAACTCGCTCAACAACTGGGGCGGCACGGCCGACATCGCCGCGGCCTCGGGCGAGCTGACCGCCGCGCTGACGACGCTGCGTTCGCAGGCCCAGGCGTTCGGCTCGAACCTGTCGACCGTGCAGATCCGCCAGGAGTTCACCAAGGCGATGATCAACACGCTGCAGACCGGTGCCGACGGCCTCACGCTCGCCGACCCCAACGAAGAGGGCGCAAACCTCCTCGCCTTGCAGACCCGGCAGCAGCTTTCGACCACGGCGCTGTCGCTCGCCTCGCAGGCAAGCCAGGCCGTGCTGCGCCTGTTCCAGTAAATGCCGCTTTGGACGCTCTTTGGCGGGCCCGCCGCATAAAGCCCGCCGCGAACCGCAGAACGCAGTTCGGATGGCGTTTGCTCCCCGCAAGCGCCATTTCCGTTTCGTAAAGCCCGGCAACGGGACGGGGCGCCGGCCCCCGGCACGATCCGGCAGCAAGGAGTAACGTCATGGCGCTGAAGGTCGAGCTCAAGCCCAACGAACGCATCCTGATCGGCGAGTCCGTCATCACCAATTGCGACCAGCGGTCCTGGCTGGTGATCGAAGGGTCGAGCCCGATCCTGCGCGAGAAGGACATCCTGACGGCGCCGCGCGCCGACACGCCGGCCAAGCGCATCTATCTGGCGGTGCAGCTGATGTACACGTCGCGCGATCCCCGCGCGCATCACGAGATTTACTTTTCGTTAGTGAAGCAGATCACCAAGGCCGCGCCCAGCACGTGGCATTTCATCGAGGTTATCAATAATCAAATCTTAACAGGCAATCTCTATAAGGCCCTGAAGGAAGCCAAGAAACTGATCGCCTACGAAGAGGAGCTCCTTGCGAATGCGAAGCGCGGCGCAAACCTACAAAAGCGTGGCAAGGCAAATCTCAAATCCGCGTGAGCTCGAGGCCTCGCTGCTGCTGCAAGCCGCCGCCCGTCTGCAATCGGTCCATGACGACTGGGACCATGACGCCCCGGTCCAGACCAGGCTCAACGACGCACTGCTCTACAATCGCAAGCTCTGGTCGGTGTTCCTGGCCGATATGACCGACGCCAACAATCCGATGCCGCGCGACCTGCGCCAGAACGTCGCCAATATCGGCATCTTCGTGATGAACCACACCGTGTCGGTGATGCAGAATCCCAAGCCGGAACAGCTCGGCTCGCTGATCAACATCAATCGCGAGATCGCCGCGGGCCTGCTCGGCCGCGCCTGAACGTCCAAGGCCGTTCAACAAGAAACCCCGCGGCTTGCCGCGGGGTTTCTTTATGTCCGGAAGCAGCGCCTGTGCCGGGCATCCGCCGGAGCGGCCGGGCTTACAGATACTGCAGCAGGTTGGTCCGCAGCAGCAGCGCGGTGGTCTGCAGCGTCGCCTGCAGGCTCGTCTGCATCGCCAGAATCTGCGCCGCGACCTGCTCGGTCGGCGCGCCCTCGACGCTTTGCAGAAGGTTCTGCAAGGTCGTGCCGCTCTGCTCGTGGCGCTCCTTGGCGTTGTCGAGCGCGATCTGCGCGCCGGCAAGCTCGCCCGAGATGTCGGAGAGCTTCTGCTCGGTCGCGCTGCCCTGCAGCGCACTGCCGATCCGCTGCTTCAGCGCGGCGTACTGCGCCTGCTCGTTGGGATCGCCGCCGGAGAAGGTGACCGCCGAGAAGATCGCCATGCTCTGGATCGAGATGCGCAGCGCATGCTCGCTGGCGCGCGCGCCATAGGCCACCGTCAGCGACGTATCGGCGCGCGCGACCGCGGTCTGGCGCGGGTCGTCGGTGGCGTTGTCGCCCATGTACCACTGCACGGTGTCGGCGGCGGTGCCGTCGCGCGCCGCGGTCGCGGTGTCGAACGGCGGGCCGTCGACGCGCTGCGGCGGATTGGCGGCGTCGGTGTCGAAGAAGTCGTTGCCGGCGGCGATCGCCGAGGCCGCGGTCAGCTCGGTTGCGGCGAACGTCGTCAGGCTCTGCGTGAGGGCGGCCTGCAGATTGGCCGCGGTGTTGGCGACCGACGGATCGATGGTGAACTCGCCCGCGGCCGGCGGCGACGAGGCCGTGGCGCGGAGCGTGACGTCGCGCGTGGTGCCGTCCGGAAGGCTGAAGCTGAAGGTGACGCTCTCGCCGGGATTGGGATTGGCTCCGCCGAGATCGAAGTCGAGCACCGGCGGCGAGCCGGTCGGACCGGTCACGGTCGAGCCGGCCATGTTGCTCGAGGCGCCGACGAGCTTGATGCCGTAGATTCCCGCATCCTCGGTGATCGAGGTCGAGGTCGCGCCCGAGCTTGCCACCGTCACCCGCCCAAGGCCGTTCGCGCCGAGGTCGGCCTGGCGGCGTTCGTCGATCAGCTGCTTGAGGCCGGCCTTCAGGCCATCGCCGTTGAGAATGTGATCGGTGGTGTCGACCGGAACCTGGGTGACGCTGCGGCCGGAAAACAGGTAGCGGCCGTCGGCGCCGGTGTTGAGCATGCCGACGAGCTGGTCGAGGGTGCCCTTGATGTTGCGCTGATCCTGCGTCTGCGACGCGCCGTTCAGCGCAAACTGCGACAGCATGATCGAGGACTTGCTGCTCTGCGTCACCTTGTCGAACTGGCCGAGCTGGGTCTGCATCAGATCGAGCCGGACGCCGACCTGGGTGATGGACTGCTGGTAGCCGGAAATCGCCGACAGCTGCGAACGCAGCCCGATGGTGAGGCCGCGGTCGAGGCCGAGCCCCGCATAGCTCGTCGACTTCTTGCCGGAGCCGAGCTGGCGCTGCAAGTCGTCGAGCTGCGTCCGCATATCGACGATGGTTTGCAGCGTGATCGCGGACGCTCCGCCAATTCCGGTAATCGCCATGGCCGCCTCACATCCTCAACAGCGTGTCGAGCATTTCCTTGACCGCGGTCAGCACCCGCGCGTTGGCGCCGTAGGCGGTCTGCAGCGCGATCAGGTTCGCCATTTCCGCATCGACGTTGACGCCCGATGCTTCGTTGAACCGCTGCTTCAGCGCATTGACCACGACGTCCTGCCCCTGCGCCAGACTCTGGGCGTTCGACGCGGCCTGACCCTGCTGGCTCAAGAGCTGCTGCAGAAACGCCGGCAGCGTGCCGGAATAGGGCGTGGTGGAATTGCCCATGCCAGTGTTCGGATCGAACGTCAGCGCCGTTTCCGCCAGCCGGCTGTAGATGAAGTTCGCCCGCGTCGGATCGCCGGTCTGCGTCGCACTGTCATAGAGTATGAGCTTCGAAGGGTCGGCCAACAGTTGTGCGTTGATCGAGATGCGGCCGGCAAAACCGACCGACTGCGAGCCGCCGGCACCGATCGCGCCGGTGTAGGCAAGCCCGCCGTCGGTGAACATCGGAATCGCGACCCTGCCGTTGGCAAGACTGGTCGCGGTCCGCGTCATGGACAGCGCGTCGACATCGGTGGTGTTGGCGCCGCCGTCGTCGAGCACGGTCAGCGTGTTTCCGGTGTTGGAAAAATTCAGCGCCCCGCCGAACGCGGCGTTGAGCTGCGCCACCACGGAAGCCATTCCGCCGGAGAAGTCGACGCCGATCACCCGATCGCCCGCCCCGGCCGTGGCTGTATCGGCGAGCGGCAGCACCGACGGATCGTCGACGCGAACGATCGTCACACGATGCTGACCGGTCGGATCGGTGTAGGTCAGGTTGATCCGATCGCCGTTGAGCCAGCCCGTGGTGTCGACGTCGAAGCCGCCCGCGACCGGCGTTCCTGCGACGGTGTCATCGGACAGCGCCTGCGCCATCGCGGCGGCCAGGCCATCAAGCTGGTTCTGTGCTTCCACCAGCACGTTGTCGCGCATCTCGAGATAGGCGGCGATCTTGCCGGAGCGCAGCGACTTGTTGGCGATCAGGTCGATACTGCCGCCGCTCGGCGACACGAGACTGATCGTGCCGAGCGTGCTCTGTGCCGGATCCGCGTCCCAGCGCGACGTGGCGGAGACGGTGCCCGCCGCGTTGAATTGCAGCCGCGAGGCGCCGGCGCCGACGAGCTGCACGCCGGAGTTGGTGAAGATGTTCAGTTCGCCCTGATCGCCCTTGACCACCCGGATGTCGATCAGCTCGGCGAGCTGGTCGACATAGGCGTCGCGCTGGTCGGCGAGCGCGGCATCCGAGGCGTTGGTGATCTCCCGGCCCGCAAGCTGGCCGTTCAGCTCGACGATTTTCTGCATCGCGTAGTTGGCGGTCTCGACGGCCGCGGCGATGCCGCTTTCGGCGTCGGCCCGCAGCGATTGCACGTCCTCCGTCACGCTGTTGAGCGTTTGCGCCAGCACCTGGGCGCTGCTCAGAACCATGCTGCGCGCGGCGGCCGAATCCGGGCTGGTCACCAGCGTCTGGATCGCGTTGGTGAAGGTGCTGAACACGGATTCGAGCGAGCTCGACGAGCTCGGGTCGCCGTAGATCGCCTGAAGCCGCTGATAGAAGCTGGCGCGCAGGTCGGCATAGCCTCCACCTGCCGACTCCATGCGCAACTGTTTCTGCAGATATTCGTCCAACTCGCGCTGGACCGCAGCCACGCGGACGCTGTTGCCGACGCCGCCGGCCGAGATCGAGGTAACCTCGAGCGATTTGCGCACATAGCCCGGCGTCTGCGCGTTCGCCACGTTGGAGGCGACAATCGACATGGCCGATTGCATCACCTTCAACCCGGACGTAGCGGTATTGAGGGCTTGTGTGAGGCTCATGACACCAGGCTCATGCGCTGCTCATGTCGCTGACCATGCCGCCGCCGTCATCGCAGCGTGTTCAGGAGATCCTGGACCATCTGGTTGGCGGTGGTGATCACGCGCGTGTTGGCCGAATAGGCCTGCTGCGTAACGATCAGCTTGGTGAACTCGTCGGCGATGTCGGCGTTCGAGCTTTCCAGCGACGAGCCCAGAATCGTGCCGGATGCGCCGTAGGTGGGCGCGCCGGATCCGCTGGTCTCGGCAAACGCGCCGCCGTCGAGCCGCTTCAGGTTGTCGGGGCCGTTGAAGTTCGCAAGCGTCACCTCGGCGAGATCGATGGAGCGGCCGTTGGAATAGGTGCCGACGATGCGGCCCTTCTCGTTGACCGCGAGCGACTCGAGCGCGCCCGCCGGGAAGCCGTCCTGCTGCAACTGGTTGACCTTCACCGTGCCATTGCTGTCGGCAAATTGCGAAATGCCCGACGCACCGTGCTGGAGGTCCAGGTCGCCCAGCGCGACGCCATCGACGGTCACGCCGGTGAGCGTGAGCGACGGCACGGCCGGCGACATCTGGCCGTTGACGAAGGTGTAGTCGGTGTTGGCATTTTGCCAGGCCGGGCTGCCGGCGGTCGGCGTCGTGTCGGTCTGGTAGAACAGGTTCCAGGTGTCGGGCGAGTTGCCGATCTTGGCCCAGCGCAGGTTGACGTTCACGGCGGTGCCGGTCGCGTCGTAGACGGTGATCGCGCCGCCGCTGATCGAATCGCCAAGAAACCGGGTCACGTCGCCGCCGTCGACGATGCCGGTGCCGGCAAACGTCGGGTCGCCGCCGGGATAGTTGGCGAGGCTCGGCACGAGCAGCTCCGAGCCTGGAACGGTCGGGTCGTGGTTGGGCGTGAGCGGAGTGGCCGGCAGGTTCGCCTGATACTGGATCGTGGTCGACGGCTTGGCCGGCAGGAAGCTGTTGCTGAACTGCAGCAGCGTCGGAACGCTGCCGGTCAGGTTGCCGGTCGCCGGATCGACCGAGATGCCCTTGAGATAATAGCCTGCGCCGTTGACGAGATAGCCGTTCTGATCGGTGGAGAAGTCGCCGCGACGGCTGTAGAGGTCGGCGCCGGCGAAGGTCGGCTGGTTGCCGTTGAAGCCGGTCGGCCTCTCGACCACGAAGAAACCGGAGCCGTTGATCGCCATGTAGGTGCCGATCGACGCGTTCTGGACATCGCCCTGCACCGAGTTGGTGGAGCGCGAGTTCGCCAGCACGCTGCCGGCAACCTGCTTGTTCGGAATGGCGTCGGGGATGAGATCGACGAAGCTCGTGTCCTGACGCTTGAAGGCGATGGTCTGCGAGTTCGCGATGTTGCCCGAGACATTCTCAAGCGCGAACGATTGCGCCCGCATGCCGGTGACTGCTGTGCTCAGCGCGCCGAAAATGCCCATTACTCGTCTCCTGGTGCTCTGCCGGCCTCGCTACGCAGGCCGGCTTCAAAAACCGGAGACCTCAATGCAATCGGCGAGCCACATATATTGTTGTTTTATTTCAACGCCTTAATGGGATGGACTGACGCCACGACCGGGCAGGATGCGCCGCCTCCCGGCAAAAAATTCCGGCCTTTGCGCCGTCAGGCCGGTCCCGTGGCCCGAGCCGGGGCAAAGCTCAGCGCCACGCCGTTGATGCAATAGCGCAGGCCCGTCGGCGGCGGACCGTCCTCGAACACGTGGCCGAGATGACCGCCGCAGCGGCGGCAATGCACCTCGGTGCGCGGCACGATCAGCGAGCGATCGGTCGAGGTCGCGACCGCATTCGGCAGCGGCCGGAAGAAGCTCGGCCAGCCGGTGCCGCTTTCGAACTTGGTGTCGGAGGAAAACAGCGGCAGCGCGCAGCCGGCGCAGGCGAAGGTGCCTTTGCGCTTCTCGGCGTTGAGCGGGCTCGTATGCGGGCGCTCGGTGCCGTGATGGCGCATCACCCTGAACGCCGCGGGCGACAGGATGCGCTTCCACTCATCCTCGGTCTTCGTCACCTCAAAGGGACCGGCATCGGCATTGTTGCCGCCGCTCCACCAGAGCCCGCCCAGCACGGCCACGCTGCATCCGCCGACCAGCCAGGCTCTGCGGGTCATGATCTCGATCGCGGCCGATTTCGGTCCGGCCTGATAAGGCTCGTGCATCGGCGGGTTCTCTGAATCGACGTCCGTCCGCGCGCCTTCATAGCGCGGCGGCAGCGGTCGCGCTTCTCACATCGGATCACGTCCGTGCGAGATGCGCTCGCGATACCAACGAAACGCGATGCCCAAAGGTTGCTGAAAACCGGCCGGCGGGCCGCCGCGATCGGCACCTCCGGGACAAATCTGTGCGTCAAGTTATGCCGTTAGGCGTGTCGCGGCGAACCTTTTCCCGGCGCGGAACCGGCCACGACGACATCCTCGACTTCAAGGCCAACGGCGACCTCGACATCATTCCTGCGCGAGCCCTGGCTTATTGGAAACGCACCTGCTTGTTGAGGTAGAACTTCCGCATCTCCGGCCGATACTTCTCCATGTCCGCCTTGTTGAGATCGAGCGGCGGCTGCACGTCCGGCGGCAGCAGCGAGAAATACGGCGTCTTCTTCGACTCGGCGTCGAACTCTTCCTTGGCCTTTTTCACAAGCTCCGGGCTTGTCATCAGGTCGATGATCGAGGCCGCCAGAACCTTGGCGCCCACCAACTGCCCCTTGTGCGAAATGGAGTGCACCGGCGTCACCGCCGCCTTCCATTCGTGATAGCCGATGCCCGGCACCGAGGCCGGGAAGTTGACGATCCCGGCCGGCACCACCCAGGACACGTCGCCGTTGTCGTTGGACGATGCCGACTGCCGGCGGCCGCCGAGCGGCACGACCGCGGTCTTGAGGCCGAGCGGCGGCCGTCCGGCGAACTTCTGGAAGTCGCGCGCGAACTGGACCTCCTCCGCGGTCCATTTCGGCATGCCGACGGTGTCGATGTTCTTCTGGATCGCCTCGGCGATCGCCTTGTTGCCGAGCTGCGGCCAGCCGGACGCGGCGTATTTCACCTCGTAGGTCGTGCCGGTCATCAGCGCCGCGCCGTCGGCGATCTTCAGGAGCTTGTCGTAGGTCTCCTTCGCGTCGGGCATGTTGGCATCGCGCACGAACCACCAGATCTGTCCGGTGTCGGCGATGATATTCGGCTGGATGCCGCCGATGGTGATGGTTCGGTGCGCGCGATTGGTCGGGCGCAGGTGCTCGCGGAGCTTGTCGAAGCCGATGTCCATCAACTGCACGGCATCGACCGCGTCCTTGCCATCCCAGGGATTGACCGCGCCATGGGCGGTCTTGCCGCGGAAGGTAAAGACCGAGCTGATCGCGGCGTAGTTCTGCAAGCCGTAGCCGGTCTGCGACGAATCCTGGATGTGCAGGTAGAGAATGGCATCGACGTCCTTGAAATAGCCCGCACGCACCAGGAACGGCCGGCTGACCAGCTGCTCCTCGGCCGGCCCGAACGAGATCGCGACCGTGCCCGGCAGGTTGTGGCGCTGCATCACCTGCTTCACCGCAAACGCCGCGGCCGAGGCCACGCCGCCGTGGGTGTTGTGGCCTTCCATGTGGCCCGGGCCGTCCTTCACCAGCGGCTTGCGCTCCCAGGTGCCGGCGGTCTGCGAGCCGCCCGGCAGCGCGTCCACCTCGGTGACGATGGCGATCTTCGGCCGGCCCGAGCCGTACTCGGCCCAGACATTGGTCGGCATCCCTGCCCCGCCCACTTCGACCTTGAAGCCCGCGGCCTCCAGCGTCTCCTTCAGAAGCTTGGCGCTCTCGAACTCCTGCATGCCGAGCTCGCCGAAGTAGAACAGCGAGTCGCTCAAGAGCGTCATCTGCGCGGCGTTGCGGTCGATCGTCTCGAAGGCGAGCTGCTTGCGCGCGTCGGCTTCTCCCGCGAGAGACTGCCCGGCAGACAGCAGAAATGTTCCTATCAGCGAAAGAATGGCGGCCCAACGGCTCGCGCTGGCGAGCGAAGCGAGCGGCCAGCGCGAGCACTTTTTAATGGCCGCGCCGGCTCCTCGCACCGCGCGTGAACGCGCTGGCGGCTCGGCGGCGCGGCGGCAGGACATCTGACGCATTGTCGCCCCCTTTCACGATAAGAACCGTCGAAGGCTACGCCTACCCGCCGGGCACCACAAGAATGTGCGCTGGGAAGCCGTGCATTTGTGCTATCAGCAATGCGCAAGGGTAGACGGTCAGGAATGAGCATGCGTTTTGAAGGCACCGGCGGCTATGTCGCCACCGACGATCTGAAGGTTGCAGTCAATGCGGCGATCACCCTCGAACGCCCCCTGCTGGTGAAGGGCGAGCCGGGCACCGGCAAGACCGTGCTGGCGCTGGAGATCGCGAAAAGCCTCAACGCGCCGCTGATCGAATGGCACGTCAAATCCACCACCAAGGCCATGCAGGGCCTCTACGAATACGACGCGGTGTCGCGGCTGCGCGACAGCCAGCTCGGCGACGCGCGGGTGAAGGACATCCGCAACTACATCAAGCGCGGCAAGATGTGGGATGCGTTCGTGTCGGAGGAGCGGCCGATCCTGTTGATCGACGAGATCGACAAGGCCGACATCGAGTTTCCCAACGACCTGCTGCTCGAGCTCGATCGCATGGAGTTCTTCGTCTACGAGACCGGCGAGACGGTGAAGGCCAGGCGGCGGCCGATCGTCGTGATCACCTCCAACAACGAGAAGGAATTGCCGGACGCGTTCCTGCGCCGCTGCTTCTTCCACTACATCCGCTTTCCCGACGTCGACACCATGAAGGCGATCATCGAGGTGCATTTTCCGGGCATCAAGCAGCGGCTGGTCGCGGAGGCGCTGAAGCTGTTCTACGAGGTGCGCGAGGTGCCGGGGTTGAAGAAGAAGCCCTCGACCTCGGAGCTGCTCGACTGGCTCAAGCTCCTGCTGGTCGAGGACATCGGGCCGGAGCTTCTGCGCGAGCGCGATCCGAAGAAGCTCATTCCGCCGCTGCACGGCGCGCTGCTCAAGAACGAGCAGGACGTGCATCTGTTCGAGCGGCTGGCGTTTATGGCAAGAAGAGACGGCCGCTGACGCGGCCTATGCATGGCGAGGCGCGTGGGCCGCTGAAACAGCCTCAGCGCGGCTTTTGCGAACCGACACAAGATCACAATCACCACACGACCGATCACAAGCAGGAGGACACGACATGGGCGTCAAGCAGATGCTGGAAGCGGCCAACGCCGCGGTGCCGAAGATCACGCCGGCGCAGGCCAAGGAGATGATCGCCAAGGGCAACACGCTGGTGGTCGACGTGCGTGACGGCACCGAGGTCGCGGCGACCGGCAAGGTCGCGGGCGCAATCCACGTTCAGCGCGGACTGCTGGAGTTCAAGGCCGACCCGGAAGCGCCCTCGCTCGACAAGAATTTCTCCAAGGACAAGACCATCATCGTCTATTGCGCCTCGGGCGGCCGCTCGGCGCTGAGCGGCAAGACGCTGAAGGACCTCGGCTACGACAAGGTCTTCAACCTCGGCGGCTTCAAGGACTGGGCCGACAGCGGCGGCGCGATCGACAAGTAAGCATTCAGCCGCCGGTCGGCGGGCCCTCGCCGGCGGAATCGGCCTCGCGCTTCTTGCTGCGCGGCGGCCGCTTGCGCTTCGACTGTTCCCTGGGTCGTGCCTCGGGCCGTTCCTCGGGCCGTTCCTCGGGCCGTTCCTTGGGCGGCCCGGCCGCGGCGTCGAACGGCTCGATCGGGGCCACCTTGGCCTCCTCCGCGGCGATGATCGGCGGGCTGTCGGCCACAGGCTCCGGCGCTGCTTGCGACGGGGCCACGGGCGAAGGCTCCGGCGGCGGCGCGGGCACGGGCTCCGGTGGCGGCGCAGGCGCGGGCTCCGGGGCCGTTTCGGCGCGCGCCGCGGCAATGCTCTGCTCATCCGCCTCGCGCTGCCGCTTCTCCTCGCGGCGGCGCGCCATGCGGCCGTCGACGGCCTCCTTGAGCCGCGACGTCCAGTAAAACACCTGCTGCGCCACGCGGCCGGAGAGCCCGCCCGACCACACCAGCGCGAACGGCGAGAACAACTGCCAGGTGCGGTCGGCCTCGACGATGCCGCGCGCGACGAGCTCACCGCCCACCGCGGTGGTGTTGAGCCCGCGATTGCCGAAGCCGGACAGGAGCCACAGGCCGGGCGTGATCTCGCCGATCTGCGGCATGAGATGCACGGTGTTGCCAAGGAGCCCGGTCCAGGCGTACTCGGCCTTCACGTCCTTGAGCTGCGGAAAGGTCCGCCTGATCTGGCCGAGCAAGGTCTCGACATAGTCCTGCGGCTTGCCGCGCCACACCGTGCTGCGGCCCGACCACATCAACCGGTCGCCCTCGACCACGCAGTAGTGATTGTCGGCGAGATCCGTGTCGCTCACCGCGCCCGGGAAGCGGACCGCCTCGTGCAACGCCGCGCCAAGCGGCGCGGTGACGATGACGTAGGTGTGCACCGGCAGGAGTGTCTTGGCGAACTGCGGCATCAGATTGGCGAGATGGATATTGCCGGCGAGCACGACGTGGTGCGCGCGCACGCGCGCGTCCTTCGTCGTCACGCGCTTTCGCACGCCCGCCGGATCGATCTCCAGCGCCGCGCTGTCCTCGTAGATGCGTGCGCCGTCGCGCTCGGCGGCAGCGGCCAGGCCCAGCGCATAGTTGAGGGAATGAATGCTGAAGCCGCGCGGGTAGTGCAGCCCGTTGAAATAAAGCGGCGACCGCAGTTGTTCGCGGATTTGCTCTGCGCTCCGAAATCCGACCGGCGCGCCGAACCCGTCCGCGAGCAGTTCGGCCTCCGCCTGCATGGCACGGGCGTCGTCGGTCTTGGCGACATGCAGCCAGCCGCCTTCGGTGAGGTGCACGCCCTCCATCGCAGCGTCCTGCGCGGCCCGCCGGACGTATTCGGCCCCCTGCTCCGACAGCTGCCAGAGCTTCCGGGCATGATCTGCGCCAACGCGCGTCACCAGGGCGCTGCCCGACGCCGCATAGCCCGGCAGCACGAAGCCGGTGTTCCGCCCGGACGCATTCCAGGCGACGCTCTGCGCCTCCAGCACCACCACCGACCAGCCGCGCCGCGCCACCTCGCGCGCCACCGTGAGGCCGGCAAGCCCCGCGCCGATGACGCACACGTCGATGTCGAGCTCCACGCCCAGCCGAGGACGCTGCGGGCCTGCGACCCGCGTCGCGGAAAGCCAGCTCGAGCCGTATGCGCCGGGATCGGCGTTGGTCATCGCACCTCGGGCGTTCGTGACCCGTCCGTCACCGGACCATGCTAAACTGCTACCGGCAATTCGGCCCCAGGAAAAGCCGGGAGAACCCATTTGATGCGCCGCCTGCTGCTGTTGCGCCACGCCAAGGCCGAGCGTTCGCAACCGGGCGGGCGCGATCATGACCGTATTCTGGCCAAACGCGGGCGCAAGGACGCCGGGGCGGTCGGGGCCTATCTGGCGCGCCACAAGCTCGTGCCCGACAGGGCGCTGGTCTCGACCTCGGCTCGGACCCGCGAGACCTGGGCGCTGGTCGCGGAAGCCTTCGCCAAGCCGCCCAAGGCGGAATTCGACGGGCGCATCTACGAAGCCTCGCCCGAGGCGATCCTCAACTCGATCCGGGAAATCGGCACCGCGGGCAAGACGCTGCTTGTCGTCGGCCACAACCCCGGCATGCAGCAGCTGGCGGCGATGCTGATCGCCTCCGGCGACGTCGATGCGCGGCAGCGTCTGCTGGAGGATTATCCCACCTCCGCGCTTGCCTTGATCAGCTTCGCCGGCGAAAGCTGGGACAAGCTCAAGCCGATGGGCGGCCGGCTCGAGCATTTCGTCACGCCGCACACGCTCGAGCCCGCGAGCGACTAGCACAGGGCGAGCGACCAGCACGGAGAAGGAACGCGCGATGTATCATCGAATTCTGCTGCCGGTCGACCTTGCCGATCCCAATCTCGCCAAGCCCGCGCTCGAGACCGCGGTGATGCTTGCCAAGGCCTCCGACGGCGACATCCGGCTGATCAACGTGCTGCCGGTGACGCCGGCACTGCTTGCCGAATATGTGCCTGCGGACTTCGATGAGCAGCAGCGGCGCTCGGCGGAAGAAGCGCTTGCGATCATTGGCGGCGAATTGCAGTTCGCCCCCGGCAAGGTGACCTCGGTGGTGCGTCAGGGCGGCACCTATCAGGAGGTGCTCGAAGAGGCGAAGGAGATGGATGCCGATCTCATCGTCATGAGCTCGCACCGCGCGGGCGTGCGCACCTACTTCCTCGGCTCGGTCGCCGGCCACGTCGTGCGCTACGCCGGGTGCTCGGTGATGGTGGTGCGGCGCTAGAGCCGTTTCCAGTTGATTTGCACCAGCCTCTCGACGTCATGCCTGTGCATAGCCGTCCGAAGGACGGCGTCGCTTCGCTCGCCTACGGCCGTCCGAAGGACGGCGTCGCTTCGCTCGCCTACGGCCGTCCGAAGGACGGCGTCGCCACAGCGCGTCGAAGACGCGCGTAAACGCGCTTGTGGCTCGCCTATGTCCCGGCCATCGCCTTACTTTGCAGCCAAGACGTGGGTGCCCGGCACAAGGCCGGGCATGACGTGGAGAGGCTGGCGCAAACCAACTCAAAACCGCGCTAGTACCCGGAATCAGAGCTGAGTGATACGGCGGCCTTTGAAGGGCTTTTGGCGGACTCGTTTCTTGGTCCA
>JAIESI010000331.1 GCA_019746135.1 Xanthobacteraceae bacterium | reverse complement strand
GACGCCATGTCGAGGTCGGTGTGGGCGTATTTCTCCTCGCCGGGCCCGTAGGTGCAGGGCTCGATGCCGATGTGCTGGAGATAGCCCTGGTCGAACGCGTTGGTCTGGTGGAACGTCTCCGGCGTCACGCCGAGCGCCGCCTGCGAGGCCTGCATCACCGCGGTGACGACCGCCGACGACGGCGCAACCAGCGCCGGGTACATGAACGGGCCTTTCGTGACCTCGACGCGCCAGGGCTTGCCGCTCGCCGGATCGTTCATGCCGTTGACGGTCGCAGCGATCGCCGCGATGTCGGCCACCGCCTTGTCGGGGCCCTCGCCCGGCATCAGCCGGCGGTCGATGCCGATCTCGCAGCGGTCCTGGATGGTGTGGGTCGAATCCGGAAAGCTGCGGATCCTGTTCACCGCGAACGTGGCCTTGCCGAGCGCCGGATGCGGCGTGCCGAGATCGAGGCCTTCGGTCAGGCGGCGGATCACTTCGAGCGCGCCGGTGACCGCGTTGCAGGCGCTTTGCGGGCGGCTCGAGTGGCCGGGGCTGCCGTGCACCGTGACGGTGACGTCGACGCGGCCGCGGTTGCCGAGGCTGATGCGATTGCCGGTGCCGTTGAGGATCGCCATCTCGGCGCGCGCGCCGGTCGCCTCGACGATGCTCCTGATCGCGTTGTGGCGGCCGGTCTCGCCCGAGACGCAGCACAGGAACACGACCTGGCCCGTGACCGGGATTTTCGCGGCGAGGATCGATTGCAGCGCCAGCAGGATCGCGGCCAGCGGCGCCTTCTGCTCGCTCAAGCCCTTGCCCAGCACCACCTCGCCCGGCAGGCCGTAGGGCGCGCCGTCGCGCACCTCGCCGCCGTATGGGTTGGGCATGGTCGCCGGCGGCTGGGTCATGGCGTTGGTGACCAGCATCAGCGAGCGGCCGGTTTCGTTGCGCCCGAGCGTCGCGCAGAGATTGCCCATCGTGTCGCGGCGAATGCCGCCGACGCCCATTGCGCGCAGCCGCGGCTCGACCGCCCTGTCGATGAAGGCGCGGAGCTGCGGCTCGGCCTCGAACAATTCGGTGAGCGGGCTCGGCACGCGCGCGAGCTCGATCATCAGCGCCTTGGCGCGCGCCGCCGTGATCTGCGGCAGCACGGCGTTGGGATCGGCCGGCATGCGTCTGCTACGCCTTGGCGCCGCCGTAGGCGGCGGTGAGCTTCGCCTGGATGATGCCGCGATCGACCTTGCCGGCTCCGTTCAGCGGCAGCGCGGGCACGATGTCGATGTATCGCGGGTGCGAATAGGCCGGTCCCTTGTCGAGGCAGTATTGCTTGAGCGTGTCGGCGGTCAGCCCCGAGCCGTCCCGCACCATCACCATCGCGGCGGGCGCGAGCCCCTTCACCTGATGCGGCACCGGGGTGACGACGGCGTTGACCACATCGGGATGGCCGAACAGCAGGTTCTCGACCTCCTTCGGATAGACGTTCTCGCCGCCGCAACTGAACATGTCGTCGACCCGGCTGCGGAAATAATAGAAGCCGTCCTTGTCCTTGACGAAGATGTCGCCGGTGTGCAGCCAGCCGTCCTGAAGCTTCGCTTTGGTGATCTCCGGCTCATTGAAATAGCCGAGGCAGACGTAGGGACAGCGGATCAGAAGCTCGCCCTCGTCCTCCGTATCCTTGCCGCCGGCGTCGATCATCCGGAGCTCGATCTCGGGGGCCTGCACGCCCGGGCTGCCGCGCGGCACCGGCCGGCCGTCGATCGGCGGCCGCAACGGACTGCCGCCTTCGGTCAGGCCGTAGCTTTCCTCGACCTTGATGTGCGGCAGCGCGCGGTTGACGAGCTCGAGCAGCTCCGGCGTCACCACCGCCGAGCCGATGGTCATGCTCTTGAGGTGCGACAGATCGAGCGTCTTGAGCAGGTCGCGGTACTGCAGGAACATCGTGAACACGGCCGCGACGCCGCGCGAATAGGTGCACTTGTATTTGGCGAGCGCCTCGAGATAGGCGCGCGGCTCGTAGGCCGGCATCAGCACGAACGAACCGCCCGCGAACAACATGGGCTTCACGGTGCCGCGCAGCGCGTTCTTGTGGAACAGCGGCAGCGCGACGAGGCCGCGCGAGGTCTCCACCGACGGCCAGTGGCGCTGGTTGTAGTCGACGTACCAGAGCATGCCGCGGTGGGTCATGATCGCGCCCTTGGGCCGGCCGGTGGAGCCCGAGGTGTAGGGCTGGAACGCCTGGGTGTCGTCGGCGATCGGCGGCGGCGGAACCGCGGGCGCGGGTAGCGCCAGTTCGGCTTCGAAGTCGAGGAAGCCGTCTTGCTTGTCGTCGAGCAGCATGCGGTGCCGGACCGGCACGCGCGAGCCGATCGCGACCGCATCCTTGTTGCAGGACGGATCGAAGATGCCGAGCACGCATTTGGCGTCGGTGATCAGGCCTTCGAGCGTGCTCGCGGCAAGCCGCGTGTTGAGCAGCAGCGGAATGACGCCGGCCCGCATCGCGCCGAAGAAGAATTCGACGAACTCGACGCGATTGCCGACCAGCATGGCGACGCGCTCGCCGGGACGGACGCCGAGGCGCGCGAGCATCGAGGCGACGCGGTTCATCCGCTCGTCGAGCTGCCGGTAGGTGGAGGTGCGTTCCCTGCCGCCGTGCAGATCGATGATCGCGAACTTGTCGGGCAGGCGCTTGACGGTGACGTCGAAGAAGTAGCCGAGGTTGCGACGGCGGTTGAGATCGGTGTCTTGCATCGTCTGCTGCTTTGCCTGAGCGTTTGTCCGCCCGCCAAAGGTCTGGGTCCCCGCGGGGACCCAGGGCCACGTGAAGTTTGCCTCGGTCAATCCAACTTTACCCCTTCCGTTTCTCACGGATGCCCATGCGCTCAAGGCGTGGCAGCACCTCGTCGCAGAAGTACGGCAGCTCCCTGAGGTAGTTCACGAACGAGAAGCCGATGCCGCGCAGCCCGGCGCGGCTGAGATCCGCGAGCTGGTTTGCGATCCGGTCCGGATCGCCGACCATCAAGAGCCCGCCGAGGCCGTGCGCGTAGTGATGGCGCTGCTTCTGGAATTCCTCCTCGCCGACGGTCGCGGGCGAGATGTTCTTCTTGCCGAGGATGCCGTCCACCGCCGACCAGTCGGCCTGCTCGATGGTGGCGTAGTGGTAATACTCCTCGGCCTCCTTCTGCGTCGGGCGGCAGGTGACGACGCCCACCGTATAGACGTCGAGCTCCTTGTTGTGCGCCGCGGCCTCGTCCTTCGCGGCCTGCACGTGCCGCCGCGTGGTCTCCGTCGACGTGCGGTCGGCCTGGGTGAAAAACGCGTCGCAGTTTCGGATCGCGAAAGCACGGCCGGTCGGCGAGGCGCCGGCGTTCATGATCAGCGGCCGCGTGCCGCCATAGGGCTTCGGCCTGGCGCGAACCTTCTTCAGCCTGATGAACCGGCCGTCGTACTCGAAGTTCTCGTTCGGGCCCCAGGCGAGCTTGACCGCCTCGAGCCATTCCCGGGCGTACTCGTAGCGCTGCTCGTGCTCGCGCTGGGTGACGCCGAACATCTGGAACTCGTCCTCGTTCCAGCCGACCACGATGTTGAGGCCGAAGCGCCCGCTGCCGACATGGTCGGCGGTGACGAACTGCTTGGCGGCGATCAGCGGATGGAACAGCGGCGCGTGCACCGTGCCGAACACGATCAAGTTCCTGGTCTTGCCGAGAAGCCCGGTGGCCCAGGTGACGGTCTCCAGCGTCGTGCCCATGTAGTCGGTGTCGCCGCCATAGCCCTTCCAGCGGCCGACCGGCAGCATGAACTCGATGCCGCGCGCGTCGCACATGCGCGCCAGCGCGAGATTGTCCTCCCAGCTGCCGGTCCAGCGCTCGGGCACGGTCGTGACGCAGCGGCCGGAGGAGCAGTTCGCGCCGAACAGGCCGATCTTGAGCGCATTGCCGGTGTACATCGCCATGCGGTCGCGCATGGTGAGAGCAGGCCCGGCCGGCGCAGCTCGGACGTTCATCAAGGGCTCCTGTGCGGGCGGACTATAGACCCGCGGCGGCGAACCCGGATAGCGGTGCGATCCCCCGGTCTGGCTGACCCATCATGCGCGCGCCGGGTGTCGCCCGGCCCCGCCGCCGTGGCAGGATGCGCGGCAAATCAGGGAGAGAACACGTCCATGG
This sequence comes from Xanthobacteraceae bacterium, assembly GCA_019746135.1. Lineage (GTDB taxonomy): Bacteria > Pseudomonadota > Alphaproteobacteria > Rhizobiales > Xanthobacteraceae > Z2-YC6860. The sequence continues at coordinate 28,140 of JAIESI010000331.1, read as the reverse complement.
CCAGCAACATTCGCCGCGTCGGGATCGTCGGTCTCGGCAAGATGGGATTGCCGATGGCGCGGCACCTGCGCAGCGGCGGCTTCGCGGTCGCGGCCTGCGACGTCAATGCGGCGGCGCGGACGCAGGCCGAGACCGCCGGCATCACGGTGGTGGCGAACCCGAAAGCGGTCGCCGCCGAAAGCGACTTCATCATCGTCGTGGTGGGCTTCGACGCCGAGGCCGAAGCGGTGGTGCTCGGCACCGACGGGATCGCCGCCGCGGCCCGCCCCGGCATGATCGTCGGCATCGCCTCCACGGTCGCGCCGCGCACCATGCAGAAGATCGCAGCCAGGATTTCCGGCTCGGGCATCGTGCTGCTCGACATGCCGATCACCCGCGGCGAGGCCGCCGCCGAAGCCGGCAAAATGCTGACGATGGTCGGCGGCGACGTTGCCGCGTTCGAGGCCTGCAAGCCGGCGCTCGCGACGTTCGCGAGCTCGATCTACCACGTCGGCGATCTCGGCGCGGGCCAGGTCGGCAAGATGGTCAACAACCTGATCCTGTGGGCCTGCATCTCGGCCAATCACGAGGGCTTCAACCTGGCAAGAAAACTCGGTGCCGACCCGGAGCGGCTGCGCACGGCGCTGCTCGATTCCAGCGCCGGCAACTGGGCGATGCAGACGCGGCCCGAGGAGCAGCCGATGCCGTGGGCGGAAAAGGACATGCGGATCGTGCTGTCGGAGGCCGACCGGCTGCGCATCAGCCTGCCGCTCTGCGGCGTGGTGACCGAGGTGGTGAAAAGCGTGAAGTTCGAGAAGGGCTGGCCGACGCCGGAGCTCGGGTAGGCCAAGACGTCAAAACAGGGGCGGGAGGCAGCATGGCGGCCAGGATTCTCATTCTCGACATGAATGCGGACATGTATCACGCGCGGCTCAAGCGCACGTTCCCGAACGTCGAGTTTCTTGCGGTCCACAAGGCCGCCGATGCGGAGCCCGCGATCGACCATATCGAGGTGATCATCGCGCTCGGTCATCACATCCCGAACGCGCTGATCGCCAAGGCCAGGAGCCTGAAATGGATCCAGGCGCTGACCACCGGCACCGACACGCTGACCGCGCCGGGCGTGCTGCCGCCGCACGTGCTGCTCACGTCGACGCGCGGCATTCACGGGCCGCAGATGAGCGAGCTTGCGTTCCTGAACATGATCGCGCTGCAGCGGAGTTTCCGGAAGATGCAGCGCAACCAGGCCGAGGCGAAGTGGGAGCAATGGGGCCAGCCGATCCTCGAGGGCAAGACCATCGTCATCGTCGGCTTAGGATTGCTCGCCGAGCATCTCGCCGAGCGCTGCAAGCTGTTCGGCATGACCACGGTCGGCGTGAGCGGCGGCCGGGGCAACGCGCCGCATTTCGACGAGGTGCATCCGCGCTCCGAGCTGGTGAAGCTTGCCGGACGCGCCGACTTCCTGATGCTGCTCGTCCCCTACTCGCCGGAGACGCATCACCTGATCAACCGCGACGTGATCGCGGCAATGCGGCCGTCCGCGTTCCTGATCAATCTCGCCCGCGGCGGCGTGCTGGACGAGGCGGCGCTGATCGAGCATCTGCAGGCCGGCAAGATCGCGGGCGCGGGCCTCGATATTTTCTCCAAGCAGCCGCTGCCGCCGGACAATCCGCTCTGGACCATGCCGAACGTGATCATCACGCCGAACATCGGCGGACGCAGCGACCGGTTCGTCGAGCAGACCATGCGGATCGTCGAGCCGAACCTGAAGGCGTTCCTCGACGGCCGGCTGAAGGACTTGCAGAACCTGATCGCGCACTAAGCCGGCGCTTGCCCGGCGACGGCGCCGCACACTCTGTCACCCTCCCCCTTGCGGGAGTGGGTGTTCGAGCAAGCTTGCAAGCCGGCGATCAATCGACCGAAATCTTCGCGGCCTGCGCAACCGGTCCCCAAATATCCAAACTCTCCTGGATCAGCTTCCGCATCCCCTCCGGCGTGCTGCCGAGCGGGGTGGCTTCGAGCTTGAGGATGCGCGCCTGCATGTCGGGCTCCTTGAAACCCTTGCCGATCGCATCCGAGATCTTCTGCGTGATCGCCTTCGGGGTTCCGGGCGGCGCCGACACCGCCATCCAGGTGATCGAGGTCACGCCGGGCATGGTCTCCGAGAGCGTCGGCACGTTCGGATAGTCCTTGAGGCGCTGGTCCTGCGCCACCGCAAGGAACTTGATGTTGCCGGCGTCGATGTTGCCCTTGTTGGCGAGCAGATAGTCCGGAACCATGTCGATGGTGCCGGCGAGCAGATCGTTGATCGCCGGCTGGCTGCCCCGGTAGAACACCGGCGTCATCTTGAAGCCGCCCTTCATCGTCATCAGCTCGCCGAGCAGGTGACCGGTGTTGGCAACGCCCTGGTTGCCGTAATTGACCTTGCCGTCATTGGCCTTCGCATAGGCAATGAACTCCGCCATCGTATTCACCGGCAGCGACTTCTTGACGAGGATGATCAGCGGATAGGTCGCGAGCACGCTGATCGGCTCGAGCGGCCGCGGATCGAACGCGGCCTTGGTGAAGACCAGATGGGTGATGCTGTAGCTGAGCTGGGTGCTGCACAGCAGCGTGTAGCCGTCCGGCGTGGCGCGCATCACCTGCTCCATGCCGATGCGCCCGCCGGCCCCGCCCGGACGGTTCTCGATCACGACCTGCTGGCCGAGTCCCGCCGACGCCTTCTCGGCCGCATAGCGGCACAGGAGGTCGGCGGTGCCGCCGGCCGGGAACGGCACGACGATGGTGATCGGCCGGGTCGGGAAATCGGCTTGCCCTTGCGCCTGGGCCAGCGCCGGACCGCAGGCGAGCGCAAGCAGCGCGGAGCCGAGCGCGGCGTTGACGAGAGCACGGTGCATCATGGACGATCTCCCTGAGTATTCTTTGTATGCGGCAAGAGCATAGCCCGTCCCCGCCGCATTGCCAGCGCCCGGCGGATGCGACACATGCTCCCAAGCTTGGCGCCCAACGCCCGGATGCAAATTTCACATGCCGCCGGTCGCCTGCTATTGGCCGGCGCGCCTGCGGAAATAGGCGACGAAGCTGTCGCCGCCATAGTCGATGTCGGCGATCCTCCAGGCTCCGCCCTCGCGCGCGATATGAACCACCAGCGTGCGTGGATTGCCCTGGATGGTCAGCGCGACCGAAACGGCGTTTCTGCCGGATCCGGCCACCGCGCCGAGGGTGATTTCGCGGCCGGGCAACGCGCCCTGCCCGAAGAACGCATGCAGGATCGGTCCGGCCGGCTCGTTCGCCCGGTTGCGGTTGGCTTGCGCCGCGCGCCAGAGCCGTTGCGCATCCGCGGTGAAGACCGCGAGAAAATCCGGCTCGCTGCTGCCCTCGTTCGCCGCGTGCCGGGCGATTTCCCGCGTGTAGAAGTCGCGGACGAACGCCACGGCGCTGTCGGCCTGTGCAACCGAAGGGGCTGCGGCGAGAATCGCCACCGCCGACAGCAACGCGCGCCGGGTCAGCGTCTGCGCCATCTATTTCACGCCGAACATCGCCTGCGCGTTCTTGTGGCTGATCTTCTCGCGGTCGGCGGCCTTCAGGTCGAGCGACTCCAGCACCGCAATGGTCGAGCGGATGTAGCCCGGCCCCTTTTCCTTGTCGAACGGACAATCCGACGCAAACAGCACCTTGTCCGCGCCGAAGAACTCGATGCCGCAGACCATCGGCGCGCGGGCGCCTTCGATCGCGGTGTCGGCGTAGAAGTCCTTGAAATAGTCGAACGGGCGCTTCTTCAGGCTCTTGCGCAGCGCCTCGTAGTCCTCGTCGGAGGTGCGCGCGCCCATCTGGTCGAAGCTGTGGCCGATGCGGCCTTCGAGATAGGGAATGACGCCGCCGAGATGATGCGAGACGATCTTCAGCTTCGGATAGGTGTCCATGATCCTGGAAAAGATGAAGCGCGACAGCGCCACGCCGGTCTCGTAGGGCCAGCCGAGCACGGAGCAGATCTCGTATTTCGACTTGGCCTCGCCCTGGTAGTCGATCATCTCGCGGCTGCGCGCCGGATGCAGCAGGATCGGCCTTGCCGATTTCTCGATCACCTCGTAGAGCGGCCAGAACTCCGGTCCGTCGATCGGCTTGCCGTTGACGTTGGTGCCGAGCTGCACCGCGTTGGCGCCGTTCTTCAGCGCCCGCTCGGCCTCCTTCGCCGCCGCCTCCGGCGCGTTCATCGGCACCACCGCCGAATAGCCCGCGAAACGGTCGGGATGCTTCGCGCAGACTTCGGCGAGACCGTCATTGGCGAGCTTCGCCATCTCAGGCGTCTGGTCCGGCCCCCAGAGCCGATCGACCATCGGCAGGCCGAGCGACAGGATTTGCGTGTAGTCAGGGAACTGGTCGACCACCTTCAGCCGCAGGTCGAGATCGTAGAGCGCGGGAATCCCGCGCACGCGCTTGCCGATGTCCTTCTGGCCCGCGGGCGATTCGATCAGCGCATCGAAGTAGCGCTTGGGGCTGAAATGACAAAACGCATCGATGTAGCGCATGCGGCGGCTCCTGAAGTTCGCTAGGGTCCAGGCCGAGGGGTGGTTTGATGTACAAGGATTTGCGCGGCTTCATCAAGCAGGTGGACGAGCTCGGCGCGCTGCGGCGCGTCAACGGCGCCGATCCGAAGTTCGAGCTCGGCGGCATCACCGAGGTCGCGGCGGGAACGGCGGAGTGCCCGGCGCTGCTGTTCGGCCGCATCAAGGGCTACGACAGCGGCGTGCGCGTGTTCACCAACGCGACGACAACGCCGCAGCGCGCGGCGCTCGCGCTCGGCATCGATCCGAACCTGAAACCGCTCGACGCGCTGAAGGCGTGGATGAAGAAGCGGCAGACGCTCACGCCGCAGCGGCCGGCCGAGGTCGACAAGGCGGCGTTCATGGACAACGCCATGCGCGGCAAAAGCGTCGACATGACGAAGCTTCCCGCACCCTACTGGCACCGCAAGGACGGCGGCCCGTATATCGGCTCGGGCTCGATCGTCATCATGCGCGATCCGGACGGCGGCTGGATCAACGCCTCGATCTACCGCATCCAGGTGCACGGCAGGAACAAGGTGACGGTCCAGTTCGACCATCAGGGCCGGCACGGCGCCATCATCGCCAGGAAGTACTGGGACCAGGGCAAGACCTGCCCGGTCGCGGTGGTGAACGGCGAGGACCCGGCGCTGTTCATCGCCGGCTTCGAATATCTGCCGGACGGCCAGTCGGAATACGATTTCGCCGGCGCGATCAAGGGCGCGCCGGTCGAGACCATGCGCGGCCCGCTCACCGGCCTGCCGCTGCCGGCGCTCTCCGAGATCATCCTCGAAGGCGAGCTGCTGCCGGCGAGCAAGAGCACGCTGCCGGAAGGCCCGTTCGGCGAGTTCACCGGCTATTACGCCGCCGACGCGCGGCCCGCGCCGGTGATGCAGGTCGGCGCGGTCTATCATCGCGACGATCCGATATTGCTCGGCTCGCCGCCGATGAAGCCGCCGCGGTTTCACTTCGGGCTGCCGTTCCGCGCCGCCTCGATCTGGAGCAACCTGGAGATGGCCGGCGTCACCGACGTGGTCGGCGTCTGGCAGCACGTCGCGCAGCTCATGACCGTGGTCGCGATCCGCCAGCGCTATGCCGGCCACGCCAAGCGCGCGGCGCTGATCGCGGCCGCCAACAGCTACATGGGACGCCTCGTCGTCGTGGTGGACGACGACGTCGATCCGTCGGACCTCGCCGACGTGATGTGGGCGATCACCACGCGCTGCGAGCCGGCCGAGCAGATCGACATCGTCCGCAACGCCTGGAGCTCGGCGCTCGACCCGCGCATCCCCGACGAGTTCAAGCAGGCCGGCATCACCTCGCACTCCAAGGCGATCATCGAGGCGGTGCGGCCGTTCGGCTGGAAGGACAAGTACCCGCCGACCTCGGCGCTCACCGCCGACGAGGCGCGCGAGATCGAGCAGAAGTGGGGAAGTGTGTTGCGGGCGCGTCCTGCAAGCGCAGCGCTGCCCAACGCACCACGCAAAAAACGGTCCGGAAAATTGCGTTCGAAACGTTGACTACTCTCGCAACTCGCGCGCATGAAACACCCGCAACATCACGAGCCGGTTTCCGTCCGTGACGTAGCGAAAGATGTAACGGGCGTTCAGAACATCGAGAACCAGTTGGCGAAATTCAGGCCGGCCGGCAAGCGGTCGGCCGATCAATGGATGCGTCGAAAGAATTTCGGCCTTGGTTTTGATTTCCGCGGCAACGATCGTCGCAAATTGCGGATGGCGATCGTGGAGAAAGGCCGCGAAACGATCGAGGTCGGCGAGCGCCGCCGCCGACCATTCGAGCTTCACCGGCTAGGCCACGGCCGAAAACCGGCGGTGCCCCACGTGTCGAGCCACCGTACCACACGCTCGTGCGGCACGGTCGGCTCGCCGGCCTTGATCGCAGCCCATTGGCGGTCAAGCTCGGCGAGCTCCGCCGACGAGGAATGGACAGGCTCACGGTGACGGGCAATCAGGTCTGCAAGGAATTCGGCGACGGACACGCCCGTCTCGGCGGCGCGCGTCTCAAGCGCCGCGGCCGTTGCGGCATCCACTTCGATGGTGCGCTTCATGACGCTCATGATACCAACATGTCGGCGGCGTCGGCAACCGCGCGTCAGACTACCGGCTCGCCTGCTTGTCGGCGTTGAAATAGACGTCGACTTTCATCCCCGCGGTCAGCGGGCCGGGCTGCTGCAGCTTGATCAGCACCTCGATCGCATCGATGTCGGAGCGGTTGCCCTGCTGCGCGCGGGCGCCGATCCGCGACGGCTCGACCAGCGGCGCGATCGAGGTCACCGAGCCGGCGAACTCCTTGTTGGGGAACGCGGCGGCGCGGATCGAGGCCGCCTGCCCGACCTTGATCTCCGACACGTCGCGCTCGTCGAGCTCGGCGCGCACGTTCAAGGTCATCAGATTGGCGATCATCAACAGCGGCTGGAGCGCGTTCGGCGTCGCAAGCTCGCCGGGGTTGATGTTGATCTGCAGCACCGTGCCGTCGATCGGCGCACGGATGCGGAGCTTTTCCAGGTTGACGCGGGCGAAGGCGAGGTCGCCGCGCGCGGACGCCACCTGCGCTTCGAGCGGCGTCGGCAGCGGCGCGTCGGCGGTGGTGGCGCGAAGCTGCGCCTGCCGCTTGCCCAGTTCGTCCTGCGCCCGCGCCAGCCCCGAGCGCGCATTGGTCAGGGCCTCGTTCGAACCGCCGCCGGACCGCCAGGTGATCGCCGCGCGATCGACCGCCATCTGCGCCTCGAACACCGCGGTCTCGGCGTCCGCCACCGCGTCCTCGGCCTTGCGGCGGTCGGCGGCCTTGCCGGTCGCCGGCTGCTCGTCGCGCAGGCGCTTGCGCATGCCGGCCTGCGCCTCGGCCGCGGCGTAGCGCGACTGGATCTCGTCGTCGTTGAGCAGGATCAGCGGCTCGCCCGCGAACACGGTGTCGTTGACCTTGACCAGCACCTTGCTGACGATGCCGACCGCAGGCGCCGCGACCTTGATCATGCCGGACGGCGGCTCGATGCGGCCCGGCGCGACGGCGAGCCAGCGCCGCTCGGACGACGGCTTGTCGGGGCCCTTTTCCGCAGGCCGGTCGGCAATCTTGTCGCCCGGCTGGGCGATCGCACCGCGCAGGTCGAGCCGGTCCGGGCTCACCACCGCAACGGCGGTGGCGACCGCGGCCACGCTGACGACACATGCGATGACGGTGAGGCTTTTCGCCATTCTTCAGGCCTTTCCTGACGCTTCTTCTCGCCGCGTACCGCCGCGGGTCTCTTCGCGAACGATATTGCCGTCCTCGATGTGCACGATCCGATCGGCATAGGGCACGAGCCGGGGATCATGGGTCACAACCAGTACGCCACGATTCGGGTCCTCGGCGATCTCGGCCAGGATACCCATGATCGCCTTGCCGTTCTCGGCGTCGAGGGCCGCGGTCGGCTCGTCGGCGAGAATCACCGACGGCTCGCCCACCACCGCGCGCGCTATCGCCACCCGCTGCTGCTCGCCGCCCGAAAGCTGCTTCGGATAGTTTATCGTCTTCTGCGCGAGGCCGACACGGGCCAGCGCCTCCCGGGCCCGGTTTTTCGCCTTCCGGCCGCCCTCGTCGCGCACGTCGAGCGCGAGCCGCACGTTGTCGGCGGCGGTCAGCGTCGGAAACAGGTGATAGGACTGGAACACGTAGCCGATGTTCTCGCGGCGGATTTTGGCGAGTTCCTCCGGGCCTTTGCCCGCAATGGCCTCGCCGCGCACCCGCACCGTGCCCTCGGTCGGGCTGAGCATGCATCCCAGAATGGACAGCAAGGTTGTCTTGCCGCTGCCGGACGGCCCCATCAGCAGGGTCAGTTCGCCGCCGCGCAGCGTCAGGCTGACGCCCTTGAGCGCGCGCACCTGCGCCGGCCCGGTGCCCAGCACCTTCTCGACATTGAGCGCTTCCATCACGATGCCGCTCATCGCGTGAACACCTGTGCCGGATCGATCCGCGTCACCTTCATGATCGCGGCGATGGCCGAGACGACGCACATCACGACGGTGAGGAGAAACAGGCCGACGCCGAGCTCGGGCGTGATGACGATCGGCAGCGCGCTGGTCGCCGTCGCCTTCACCACCACCCATCCGACCAGCGCCGCGAGGCCGAAGCCGATCACCGCATTGAGCATCGCCTGCCAGATGATGACCTTGTAGATGTACTTGCGCGAGGAGCCGATCGCGCGCAGCGTCGCGAACTCGTTGATGTGGTCCTTGGTGCTGGAATAGAGCGTCTGCGCGACGATCACGGTGCCGACGATCACGCCGAGCAGCGCGCCGGCGAACAGCGCCGCGCCCGCGCCGGTGCCGAACAGCCAGAACGAGCGGCTCCGGTCGCGGAATTCGGTCGGGGTCAGCACCTCGACGTCGCCGAGCGTCGCCTGCAGGTTCTTGCGGACCTCGCCGACGTTGTAACCGTTGTCGGTGCGGATCAGGAAATACGTCGCCTTGCTCGACGGCACGCCGGTGTAGGAGCGTGCCCGATCGACGTCCATGAAGACGTAGGGCGTGGTGGTGAACGAGCGGATGCCTTCGGTGACCGCCGCGACCCGCACGCCCTGCTGGCGGATTTCGGCGCGCGCGCCGAGGCCGGAGATGCCGAGCCGGTCGAAATAGGTCTTGTCGACCGCGACCGCGTTCGGCGTGGACAGCGCTTCGACGCGTCCCTGGATCAGATTCCACGGCTGCAGCCCGCCGGAGCGCAGGTCCGACCCGACCACGAACACCGGCGTCGAGGAGCCCGCAGGCGTGCGCCAGTCGGCAAAGCCGATCACCACCGGGATCGCCTCGCCGACGCCCGGCACCGACAGCGCGCGGCTGCGCTGCCGCGTGTCGAGCAGCGAAGGATCCTCGAAGCACTTGGTGCCCTTCGGCATCACCCAAAGGTCGGCGGACGCATTGTCGATCATCGTCGTGACCATCCTGCCGAAGCCGAGATAGAGGCCCATCTGCACCATCACCAGCACGATGGAGAAAACGATGCCGATCACCGTCGCGACGAGGCGCAGGCGGTCGTGAAACAGGTTGCGGAAGGCGAGCGTGAAGGTCAGCGGCATCGTTGGTTAATCCGGTCTCCCTGTGGTCCGTTCCTCTGTCCGTGCCGCAGCCCGGTCCTTGGCGGCAACGCGGCCTATTCAGGCCGAATCGTCCCGTTTCACCACGACTGGTCGTTTCTGGCCGAAGCTGAACGCCGCCCGCGGTTTCGCTTGGGTGAAGAAAGCGCCGAGAGAAAGGCCGCCGGTTGCCACAGCCAAGGCCCAGCTCAACACAAAAGTGCCACAGAATACGATCGCGGCCTTGCCGACGGCCCCCAGCGCATAGCCGAGCGCTGCGAATTGCAGCCAGACCATGAACACATAGTGATTGAGATACATGCCGTAGGCATGGGCCGAAAGGCTGTCGAGCGCCCAGTGCCGGCGCGTGGCAAACCGCAGACAGACCGCGAGGAAAAAGAAGCAGCCGGCGGCGCAGGCGACGGTGTACCCGAACGCGCCGGCGGCGTGCACGATCAGCGGCGCCTCGCGGCCGTCGAGGGTAAGCGAGGTCGGCCACGCCCACAGGACCCACCCGCCGCACGCGGCGGCGAGCCACGCGGCCCAATGTCGCGCCAGCGGGCCGTCGGTCGACAAGAGCCCGCGCTCCAGGCCGCAGGCGCCGACCGCATAGCCGGCGAAGAAATAGACGAGATAGTGCAGCAGCCGGCTCGGCTGGAACGACAGCGGCCCGGTGTTGACCCACGCCCAAGGCGTATAGATCAGCGCGAGCGGCACATAGGCGAGCGCCGACACGGCGACGAGGCCGGCAAAGAACCGCAACGGGCGCTCGCGCGCGGTCGCGGCAAGCTGTCCCAGGCGTGCGGTCAACTCGGGTGCGGTGCGGTAGAGCGCGGCCGCGAGCGCATTCAACGCGAGCAGCTGGCAGAGAAACCACTGCGGCCCGCAGGGCCAGAACGGCAGCGCCGTCCAGTGCTGCCAGAACGCCGACGGGCTCGGATCGATCGCGGTGACCCGATAGGCCGGATAGTAAGCGATCGGGATCAGCACCGCGACGACCGCAGCGAGCGGCAGACCGATTCGCAGCAGCCGGTCGGACAGAAAGCCCCAGCTTCCCTTGCGCGCCAGGCTGCCCGGCACGAACAGCCCGGACAGGAAGAACATCAGCGACATCAGGCTGACATCCTGCCATGCGCAGAACAGATCGAAGCCGAACCAGCGCTGGCTGTCGATGATGGGCGCCGCCTGCCAACGGTAAGGCGGCAGGTCGAAGGCATAGGGCTTGGCCGGAAGCGACGCGAGATAGGCGAGCACCGAATGGAACGCGAGCACAATCACGATGACGATCGCTCGCAAATTGCTCAGGGCGAGGCTCGTTCGGGACATGCGCCGTGCCGGTCCGTGCAAAACAGTCGAATTCGCGCGGCCGGACCGGGGAAACCGGCCGGGCCGCCAGTCACTCCCTATCCCATAACACGCTGATGAGGAATGCGTTCCTGAAAAAGGCCACAAAAAATGACACCCGGCGGCCGTCGCCGGCTATCGATTCGCCGCTGCACTTTCGTGAAACGGCCATATTATCGGAGTGAGTCGGACCGAGCGTAGCGTTCGGGGTAGATTTGAAATTCTGATTTGGAAGGACTGCGGCCATGCGAGCGAAACTTGCGACTTTGGCCTTGGCAACCGCAGCGGCGCTTGGAGCCACGACGCTTCCTTCACGCGCTGCCGATCCCACCGTGATCGGGCTGTGGGAAAAGACCGAGAACGGACGGCCGGTGGTCTGGTTCCTGTTCGTGGAGCGCCCCAACAACCTCTTCGAGGGCGCCGTGGCGAAGGCGTTCCCGCGTCCGACCGATCCGCCGAACCCGGTCTGCTCGCGCTGCACCGACGACCGGAGGGATCAGCCGATGCTTGGCCTGTCCCTGATCCGCGATATGAAACGCACGACGATCCTCACCTTCGAGGAAGGCAACATCCTCGATCCGCGCGACGGCAACATCTATCGGGCCAAGATGACGCTCAGCAAAGATGGGCAGCAGTTGACGGTCCGCGGCTATCTCGGAATTCCGATGTTCGGCATGGACGAGGTCTGGCATCGCCTGCCCGACAACGCGCTCGCCACGATCGATCCGACGGTGGTCGCAAAGTATATGCCGGAGAAGGCGCGCGGTACGGGCACGCCAGGCGGCCGGCCACAGCAGCAAGCGCCAAGGCCGCGCGGCGCAGCCCAGCCGCCTGCGCCTGCGCCGACCACTGCACAACGCTAGTACGACTTCGGCAGGCCCAGCGCCTTTTCGGCAATGAAGCTGAGGATGAGGTGCGGCGTGATCGGTGCGATCCGCACGATCAGCGATTCGCGCAAATAACGCTCGACGTGGAACTCCTTGGCATAGCCCATGCCGCCATGCGTCATCAGCGCGGTTTCGCAGGCTTTGAACGCGGCTTCGCCGGCGAGGTATTTCGCAGCGTTGGCCTCGACGCCGCAAGGCTCGCCCGCGTCGTAGCGCGAGGCCGCCTTGAACGCCATCAGGTTCGCTGCCTCGAGCTGCATCCAGCAGGCGGCGAGCGGATGCTGGATCGCCTGGTTCTCGCCGATCGGCCGGTCGAACACGATGCGGTCCCTGGCATAGGCGGCGGCCCTGCGGATTGCCACACGCCCGAGCCCGATCCCCTCGGCGCCGATCAGAATGCGCTCGGGGTTCATGCCGTGCAGGATGTATTCGAAGCCCCTGCCCTCGTCGCCGATGCGGTCGGCCACCGGCACCGGCAGCCTGTCGATGAACAGCTCGTTGGAGTCGACCGCGCTCCGCCCCATCTTCGGAATTTCGCGGACCTCGACGAAGCGCCGGTCGAGATCGGTGTAGAACAGGCTTAGCCCTTCAGTGCGTCGCGACACCTCGTCCAGCGGCGTGGTGCGCGCGAGGATCAGCATCTTGTTGGTGACCTGCGCGGTCGAGATCCAGATTTTCTGGCCGGACAAGATATAGCGGTCGCCGTCGCGCACGGCCTTGGTCCTGAGCTTCAACGTGTCGAGGCCGACGTTCGGCTCGGTCACCGCAAAGCAGGCCTTGTCCTTGCCGGCGATCAGCGGCGGCAGCGCGCGCCGCTTCTGCTCGTCGCTGCCGAACACCACCACCGGGTTGAGACCGAAGATGTTCATGTGCAGCGCCGAGGCGCCGGACATGCCGGCGCCCGACTCGGCGACGGCCTGCATCAGCAGCGCGGCTTCGGTGACACCGAGCCCCGCACCGCCATACTCCTGCGGCATGCAGACGCCGAGCCAGCCAGCCTCGGCGAAGGCGCGGTGGAAGTCCTCCGGGAAGCCGCCGTCCCGGTCCTTCTTCAGCCAATAGTCGTCGCCAAAGCGCGCGCAGATTCTCGCGACCGCGTCGCGGATCGCCTGCTGCTCGGCCGACAGCGAAAAATCCATAGGGCGCAACCGAAGGGACCGCTCAGAGCGAAGCGAGCAACTTGCCGAAGCCGTTGATCGGCCCGCTCACCTTGCCGCGCTTCATCGCGCTCCAGATCATCACATTCATCCAGGTGATCACGGTTGTGTCGAGATCATGCTCCAGCGGCGCGATGTTGTGCATGCTACCCCAGCCGCCGCAGGGAATGTACAGGCCATCCGGCTTGTGGGGCGCATCAACGAATGCGGCGCGCGCCGTCTGGTATTCGACCGGGATCGGCAGCCTGCGAATCTCGGTGTTGCGCTCGATGCCCAGCGCCTTGTTGTGGGTGACGGTGATCTGCTCGGTCGCGAGATATTTCACCAGGCGATCGTTGATGAACTGGCGGAACGGCGTTGCCATCGCGACGGTGCGCAGCTTGGTCAGATGCATCGCCTCGATAACCCCTGCCATGTCGGTGATGCACGGCAGCCCCGATGCCTGCTCGAGCCTGTCCTGCAGCTCGTTGGCAAATCCCGGCGTCCCCCGCGCCACGACCGGCGGCACGCCGGACTGGAAGATCACGTCGACGTCGAAATTCGAAAGCTGTTTTGCCGCACGCTCCATGCCACTGATCGCGTCCTCCATGTTGTCGTCGGTCAACTGCTGGATGGTCAGCGAGACGGTGGTGATGTCGATGCCCTCGGGCACCACCTGGTACCATTCGCGGATCGGCCGCGGCGGAACCGGCGTCGGAAAGATCACGCCTACGTGCAGCCGCCAGCCGGTGATGCCTGCGCCCATCGGGTCACTCCTTATTGCTGAAACTTGATATCGGCCAACTTGATCAATTCGGCCCATTTCCTGGTATCGGCCTGCATTGTCGCGAGCATCTGGCCCGGCGTGCCGCCAACGACCTGGAGTCCCTGCGCGGTCATGCGCCCGTTGAAGCGTGGATCGTGGACCGCCTTGCTCACCTCCGCCGACAGCCGGTCAACGATCGGCTGCGGCGTCCTGGCCGGCGCGAGCAGGCCGAACCAGCTGCCCATCTCATAGCCCGGCACGCCCGATTCACTCACGGTCGGCACGTCGGGCATCGACGGCATGCGCTGCGGCGAGGCCACCGCCAGCAACCGCAGCTTGCCTCCCTCCGACATCGACTTCGCCGACGGCGGGCCGGTGAACATGAGGTCGACCACGCCGGCCACCACGTCGGTCATCGCCGGTGCAGTGCCGCGGTACGAGACGTGGTTGATCTGCGTCTTGGTTTCGAACTTGAACAGCTCCATGCCCATGTGCATCGCGCTGCCGGTGCCGATACCGGCGTAGTTGAGCTTGTTCGGGTTTGCCTTGGCATAGGCGATCAGCTCGCGGACATTGGTCGCCGCGACCTTCGGATTGGCGACCAGAACCATGTTGAGCTTGGCGATGACGCTGATCGGGACGAAATCGCGGAAGGGATCGTAGTTGAGATTGTTGTAGAGGCTTGGATTGATCACGAGATTGCTGTCGACCGCCAGCATCAGCGTGTAACCGTCAGGTGCCGCACGCGCGACCGCTGCGCCGGCAAGGCTGCCGTTGGCGCCCGGCATGTTCTCGACGATCACCGGCTGGCTCATCTGCTCGGCGAGGCGCTCGCCGAGCGAGCGCGCGATCAGGTCGACCGCACCGCCTGCGGGCTGCGGCAAGATGAGCTTGATCGTTCGGGACGGGTAATCCTGGGCCTTGGCCGGGTTCAGCCCGACCGCAGCGCAAGCGAGCATCAGCGCCGCCGATACGGTCCGGATCATGTTGCTCCTCCCAACGCTCCAATCTTGCCCACCGCTAGGTACGACGCGGCGTCCGTGCTATTTTTGTAGGCATCATAACAACGAACAGCGCCATTGCACGCGGCCCAAAGAAGCACTGAGGAGGAAGCGGTCATGCGAAAAGTCACCGTCGCCCCGAAAGGCATGGGGCTCAACGATTTCGTCGCCATGGAGGAAGGGTTCTTCAAGGCCGAAGGCCTCGACGTGGCCTTCGACTGGAAGACCTTCCGCGGCACGCAATCGAGCTGGAAGGGCCTCAACTACCTGGAGCGGCCGCAGGACCAGCCTTACACCAAGGACAAGGCCGAGGTGATCCAGGGCGCCTGTGTCTGGGGCTCGATCTGCAACGCCAGCGCCGGCATGGGCAAGTTCGTGCCGGAGGCCTATGGCGATTCCCCCTGGGCGATCTTCGTGCGGCCGGACTCGAAAATCCGCGAGCCGAAGGATTTGAGGGACGTGCCGATTTCCGTCGGCATGCGCGCCGGCAGCCACTTCAACGTGCCCTATCGCCTGGAAAAATATCTGCCGCTGGAGAACATCAAGACGGTGAACACCGGCGGCTTCGGCGCACGGCTCAAGGCGCTGATCGACGGCGAGGTGGAGGCGGCCTCGCTGCTGCCGCCGCAGATCGCGATGGCCGAGCAGCTCGGGCTGCGCAAGATCATCGAAGACACGTTCCACACGCTGTGGTGGGTGCCGGACGGCTTCCCGCCTGAAGCCACCCAAGCCTATCTGCGGGCGCTCGACCGCGCCGAGAAGGCAATGGATTCCGACCTCGCAAAATACCTGCCGCTGTGGACGCTAGCGGTGCCGGCCGAGTTCGAGACCTATCACAAGTGGGACTTCACCAAGTTCGGCCGTGGCGAGCGCTTCGTCTACAAGACGCTGCCGCACTCGGAGTTCGACGAGGTGATGGACCAGGTGAAGCGCTGGGACCTGGCGCAGTTCCTGAAGGACAAGAGCTACGAGGGGCTGGCCGCGCGATAACAGCCGCTCTCGTGTCCCGGGCGAGCGAAGCGAGACCCGGGACCCCGGTTCGCTAAGCCAAGCTGGGTCCCGGGTCTGCGGCGCATCATTTCATGCTGCACCGCGCCCGGGACACGCGTGGCACCGTCTCGGCGCGCCCCGGCGACCGAGGATTTACTCGATCACCGCAATCGCGTTGATCTCGATCAGATACTCCGGCGAGGTCATCTTGACGATCTCGACCATCGTCGAGGCCGGAGCCGGCGGCTTGAAATACTCGCGCCGCACTTTGTGGATTTTCTCGAAGTGCTCCATGTTGCGCACGTAAACGTCGACGCGGCAGATGTCGTCCATCGTGCCGCCGGCCGCTTCCACCGCGGCCTTCACGTTCTGGCACACCTGATGGGTCTGCGCCTCGATGTCGCCGATACCGGCGATGGTTCCGTCCGGCCGTCGCGAGGTCATGCCGGAGATGAATACGATCCGCCCTTTCGCCTCGATCACGGTTGCCTGCGAGAAGTGACCGTTCGGCTTGCTGATCTTGTCGGAGCTGATCTGCTTCTTGGACATAGCTTTCTCCCTGCGAACTTCTATCCCAGACCATGAGTGCCCTGCGGCCGCAAAAAAATCTAGCGCCCGGTGAATGCATGATGGTTGAATGGCGCCCTTCGCGGAGGGGGGCGAGCCCATCAAACCGCTGAATGAACTGACCGCCACCGAGATCGTCGCAGGAATCGGCCAGGGCCGCTTCACCTGCGAGGCGGTGACGCGCGCGTGCCTCGAGCGCGTCGACGCCCGCGAGCGCGAGGTGCGCGCCTGGGCCTATATCGACGCTTCGACGGCCCTCGCCTCGGCCCGCGCGGTGGACAAAAGCGGGAAGCGCGGCCCGCTCGCCGGCGTGCCGTTCGGCGTGAAAGACATTATCGACACCTATGACATGCCGACCGAATGGGGCACGCCGATCTACCGGGGCCGGCAGCCGGAGCGCGACGCCGCCTGCGTCGCGCTGTCGCGCAAGGCCGGCGGCGTGCTGCTCGGCAAGACCGTCACCACCGAATTCGCCAACCTGCATCCCGGTCCGACCCGCAATCCGCATGACCTCACCCGGACGCCCGCGGGCTCGTCGAGCGGCTCGGCCGCGGCGGTCGCCGACTTCATGGTGCCGATCGCCATCGGGACGCAGACCACAGGCTCGACCATCCGCCCGGCCTCGTTCTGCGGCGTGTTCGGCTATCGGCCGACTTACGGCGAGCACCGCCTGCACGGCGTGATGGAAGCATCGGGCTCGCTCGATACGCTCGGCATTCTCGCGCGCTCGGTCGAGGACATCGCGCTCTACCGCGACGTGCTGCTCGGCATTCCGCCGCAGCCGATGCCGAAGCCCGACCGCGCGCCGCACATCGCACTGTGCCGGAGCCATGTCTGGGACCAGTTCGAGCCGACGACGCGTGCGCTCGTGGAGGAGGCCGCGGCGCGGCTCGCTCGCGCCGGCGCCAAGGTGAGCGAATTCAGCATGCCGGACGATTTCGCGCGGCTGAACGACGCGCATCGCTCGATCTCGAGCTTCGAGTTCGCCCGCACCTTCAGCTATGAGATCGAGAACCACTGGGACGAGATCAGCGACACCCTGCGCTGCGGGCGGCTGCACGACGGCATCAACGGCAGCTTCGAGCGCTATGTCGAGAGCAAGCGCATCGCCGACGAATGCCGCAACCGGCTCGACGGCCTGTGGGGCGACATCGACGCGCTGCTGACGCCGGCCGCGTTCGGCGAGGCGCCTGTGGGCTTTCCGGCCTTCGCCGGCGTGCCGCTGTTCCAGATCTGGACCACGCTGCACGTGCCCGCGGTGTCGATACCGGTGTTCAAGGGACCGAACGGGATGCCGATCGGCGCACAACTGATCGGCAAACGCCACTACGACCGAAAACTGTTCGCCTGCGCACAATGGGCGTGGGAAAAGCTGAGCTAGGGGAACGACATGGTAACGATGCCGACGGAAGCCAACTGGCAGGTGACGTTTCCGGGAAATCTCCGCTGGAGCAACGCCACGCAGATCGTCAAGGGCATGGTCGCCTATGGCGCGGCCGCGGCGGCCGAGATCGACCAGATCACGCGGCGTCTGAAGGCGCGAAGCGGCGAGCCGAACCTCGACACCGTATGGATGGAGGAATGGTCGCGCGAGGCCGACCGCGTGGCGAAGATCGGCGACGAGGCCGACGCCGCGGGCCATTCGATCACCGCCGGCAACCAGTACATGCGCGCCGGCAACTACTATTACAGCGCCGAGCGCTTCATCCCGCCGGGCGAAGAGAAGCTTGCGATGTATCGCAAGGCGCTGCGCTGCTACCAGAGCGCGATGCGGCGGCTCCACCCCGACATCGAGCGCGTCGAGGTGCCGTATGAGAGCGCGACGCTGCCCGCCTGGTTCGTCAAGGGCAAGGGGCTCGGCAAGCGGCCGACGGTCGTGCTGTTCGACGGCATGGACAATGCCAAGGAGATGAGCGTCATCTTCGCGGGCCTGGATCTCGCCAAGCGCGGCATCAACGTGCTGGCGATCGACGGGCCGGGCCAGTCGGAGCCGTTGCGGCTCAACAACATTCCAAGCCGGCACGACTACGAGGCCGCAGGCATTCCCGCCTACAACTACGTGACGTCGCGGCCCGAGGTCGATCCCAAGCGCGTCGCGGTGATGGGGTACAGCTTCGGCGGGTATCATGCACCGCGCATCTGTGCCTTCGACAAGCGCTACGCCGCCTGTGTGTGCTTCGGCGCAATGCACTGGAACGTCCACGACTTCGTCAAAGGCCATGCCCCGACCGACCCGCGGCAGACGTCAGGCTCGACGTTCCAGTGGCGCTGGGTGGTCGGCGCGCCGGACGTCGCGACCGCGCTCGAATGGTCGAAGAAGTTCACGCTCGAAGGCGTAGCCGACAAGGTCACCTGCCCGATCCTGATCCTGCACGGCGAGAACGACCGCGTGGTGCCGCTCGAGGAGGCGAAGAAGCTCTACGAGCGCGTCGGCTCGAAGAACAAGACGCTGCGCATCTTCACCGAGGCCGAGGGCGGCGCAGAGCATTGCCAGGTCGACAACCGGCAGCTCGGCGTCGACTTCATCGGCGACTGGCTTTTGAAAAACATGTAAGCTCGCTCACCGCGTTCGAGAAAACGTCAGAGCCGCAAAGCGGCCGTACCGGGAGGTTGTGATGCTCAAGCTCGCTCGCTGCGCGTTTGCCGCAGCCGTCGCTGCGTCGTTGGCAATTTGGACGACGGTTTCCACCGTTTCGGCGCAGGGCGGTTTTCCCGACAAGCCGGTGCATCTGATCGTCGCCTTCGTGCCGGGCGGCGCGACCGACACCTTCGCGCGGCAGATCGCGCCCGATCTTCAGGAGGCGCTCGGCCAGCCGGTGGTCATCGAGAACAAGCCCGGTGCCGGCGGCTACATCGCCTGGAACTACGTCGCCTCCGCCAACCCGGACGGCTACACGCTGCTGCTCGCCGAGAACGCGGTCGCGATCAGCCAGGCGCTCTACAAGAGGTCGAAATCGAGCTTCGATCCGCTGACGCAATACGACGCGGTGGCGGGCCTTGCCGCCGCGCCCTCGGCTCTCATCATCGCCAACAATGTCCCGGCCAAGACGATCGCCGAACTGGTCGCCCATTCCAAGTCGGTGCCGCAAAAGCTGAACTTCGCGTCCGCCGGCATCGGCAGCGTTTCGCACCTCAACTTCGAGGTGTTCATGGACAAGACCGGCATGCAGGCGGTGCACGTGCCTTACAAAGGCGGCGGGCAGGCGATCGGCGACGTGATCGCAGGCCATGTGCCCATGACGATCTCCTCGGTGCAGGCGACGAAAGGCCTCGTGGACAGCGGCAAGGTCAAGGCGCTCGCGGTGACGAGCGCGGCCCGCTCGCCGGCGATGCCGAACGTGCCCACCATGCAGGAGGCCGGCGTGCCCGCAGCCGACGTCGAGCTGCGCTTCTGGTTTGCGGTGTTCGGGCCGAAAGGCATGCCGGAGCCGGTCAAGGCGAAGGTCTCGCAAGCGCTGGCCAAAGTGATGGGCAATAACGCCGCGCGTGAGCGGCTCGCCAAGCTCGACATCACGCCGGACGTGATCGACGGCCAAGCCATGCGCGCCAAGCTCGAACGCGAGATCAAGAACTGGACGCGGTTCATCGACGCCAAAGGCATCAAGGCCGAGTAGCGCGTCCGGAACGGCCAAGTGCCGCATCGGCCGCCGCCCTATCGACGGGCCGCTTCGCCCGTGGTCGAATGGGGCAGCCGGATTTGATCTTGGGGAATTCACATGACGCACTTCATTCGATGGTGCTCGATTCTTTGCGCCCTGCTGGCGCCCTCTTTCGCCTTCGCGCAGGGCACCTATCCCGACCGGCCGGTCCGGTTCGTAGTGGCGTTTCCGCCGGGCGGCGCGACGGACACGTTCTTCCGGCAGATATCCAACGAGGTTGCCGCGGCGCTCGGCCAGGCGGTGGTGATCGAGAACAGGGGCGGCGCCGGCGGCTTTGTCGGCTGGCAGCATGTCGCGAGCTCCGCGCCGGACGGATACACGGTTCTGGTCGCGGAAAACGCGCTCGGCATCAATCAGGCGCTGTTCAAGAAGCACCCGTCCGGCTTCGACCCGCTGCGCGACTACGACGCCGTCGCCGCGATGGGCAGCACGCCGCTGGTCTTCACCGTCGCCAACAATGTGCCGGTCAACAACTGGGGCGAGTTTGTCACCTGGGCCAAGGCAAATCCGGACAAGTACCAGTACGGCAGCGCCGGCCCCGGCAGCGTGTCGCATCTGTCCGTTGAAGTGATCAATGACGGCGCGGCCCTGAAAGCTCTGCACGTGCCGTTCCGCGGCGGCGGACCCGCGGCCGCAGCCGTCGCCGGAACGCACGTCACCGTCGTCGCGTCGGCCTTGCCGGTGGCCAAGGCGCAGATGGAAGGCAAGCTCGTGAAAGGCCTCGCGGTCACGAGCCCGAAGCGCGCAGCGTCGCTTCCGGACACGCCGTCGCTCAAGGGCGACCTCGGCGTCAAGCTCGCCGATGTCGATCTCGAATTCTGGTGGGGCATCTTCGTGCCGAAGGGCACGCCGGACGCAGTGAAGGCCAAGCTCGAACAGGCGATCAAAGCGGCGATGGCAAACCCTGCGCTCCAGGAGCGGCTGAAAAAAGTCGACACCGATCCGTCGTTCGCGCCCGGCGCAGCGCTCAAAGTCAAGCTCGAGAACGAGATCAGGAACTGGTCGAAGTTCATCGACGACAAGGGCATCAAGGTCGAGCAGTAAGGCGTTCGCGAATGGAGCCGGCGTGACCGACACATTGGACCTCGTCGTCAACGGCCGCTCCGTTTCCGTCGCCTGCGACGGCACGGTGCCGCTGCTCACGGTGTTGCGCGATCATCTCGGCCTGCGCGGCACCAAATTCGGCTGCGGCACCGAGCAGTGCGGCGCCTGCATGGTGCTGATCGACGGCAAGCCGGAATATTCCTGCTCGCGCGAGGCCGGAACCGTCGCCGGCAAGACCGTCGTCACCGTCGAAGGATTGTGCAACGGCGACGACCTCAGCGCCCTGCAGCAGGCGTTTCTCGACGAGCAGGCCGGGCAATGCGGCTATTGCCTCTCGGGCATTCTCGTTTCGGCCATGGCGCTGCTCGACAAAAACAAAAGTCCGAGCCGAGCCGACATCATTGCCGTGCTCGATCCGCACCTCTGCCGCTGCGGCATTCAAAACCGCGTGGTCCGCGCCGTGCAGAAGGCCGGCGCGGCGCTCAGCGGAGCGCAGCCATGATCTCGAACACGCTGCCGCTGAGCCTCACCGACAATCCGATCCTGTCGCAATGGATCGCGTTCGAGGAGAAGGGCCGGGTGCGGGTCGGCTCCGGCAAGGTCGAGATCGGCCAGGGCATCCTCACGGCGCTCACGCAGATCGCCGCCGAGGAGCTCGACCTGCGGCCCGAGCAGATCAATCTCGTCTCGGGCCAGACCGACGTGAGCCCGGCCGAGGGCTTCACGTCAGGCAGCTATTCGATCGCGGTCGGCGGTGCGTCGATCCGCCTGGTTTGCGCCGAGGTGCGCTCGCTGTTCCTCGAGCGGCTCGCCGAGACCCTGCGCTGTCCGCCGGGCGAGCTCAGCATCGAGGACGGAAAATTCCTGCGCTCCGGAAAAGACACCGGCCGCGACTACTGGTCGATGGCCGGCGAGATTTCGCTGGAGCGCCGAGCCAGCGGCACCGCGCCGGTCAAGACACCATCGAGCTACAAGGTCGTCGGCAAGCACCTGCCGCGGCTCGACCTGCCGGCGAAGATCAAGGGCGCGGGCTTCATCCACGACATCGCGGTCGAGAACATGCTGCACGCCCGCGTGCTGCGGCAGCCCTGGCGCGGCGCGCGTCTTGCCGCGCTCGACGAGAGTGCCGTGCGCAAGGCGGCCAAGGAACCGATCGAGATCGTTCGCGAGGGCGAGTTCACAGCCTTCACCTCCGGCAGCGAAATCGCGGTGATGCGGGCGGCCGAGGCGGCGCGAGCGCTGGCGCGCTGGGAGGGCGGCACGCCGCCGCCGGCAAACGTCGGCACGAGGGAATGGCTGAAGGCGCAGAAATCGCGCGACAAGGTCACCGACATGGGCCACCGCGGCCCGGCACCGACGGGCCGCGTGATCGAGGCCGAGTACTCGCGCCCGTTCCTCACCTACGGCTCGATCGGGCCGTGCTGCGCGCTCGCGGAGTGGAAGGACAACGCGCTGAAGGTCTGGTCGCACAGTCAGGGCCCCGCCGTGCTGCGCGACTGGCTTGCCCGCGCGCTCGGGCTTCCGGCCGCGCAGGTCACCGTATTCCACCGCCAGGGCGCGGGCGCCTACGGCCACAACACCGCCGACGATGCCGCGTTCGACGCGGCCTTCCTCGCGCTGCGCCATCCCGGCCGCACCGTGCGGGTGCAGTGGCCGCGCGAGGACGAGTTCGGCGCCTCGCCGATCAGCACGGCGATGGCGATCAAGCTCCGCGCCGTGCTCGACAAGGACAACCGGCCCGCCGATTGGAGCATCGAGCTGTGGAGCCCGCCGCACGCGCAGCGGCCCGGCATGAACGGCAACTCCAACCTGATCGGTGCGGCGGCATTGCCCAACGCCCCTGCCCTCAACCCGTTGAGCGACGTCCCGGACGAACGCGGCGGCGGTGCGACGCGCAACGCGATCCCGATCTACGACCTGCCGCGGCATCGCATGGTCCATCACCTGCTGCCCGAGGTGCCGATGCGCACCTCGTCGCTGCGCGGGCTCGGCGCCTGGGCCAATGTGTTTGCGATCGAGTCGTTCATCGATGAACTGGCGGCGGCCGCAGGCGAAGACCCGGTGAGCTACCGGCTGTCGCTCCTCTCCGATCCGCGCCCGCGCCGCGTGGTCGAGACCGCCGCGCGCATGAGCGGCTGGTTCGAGCAGCAGCGCCTGCCCGAGGGCCGCGCCAGGGGCTTCGGCTTCGCCCGCTACAAAAACATCGCCTCGTTCGCCGCCGTGGTGGTCGAGATCGAGGCCGAGGAGGACATCAGGCTTAAGCGCATCTGGTGCGCCGCCGACGCCGGCCTCGTCATCGCGCCCGACGGCGCGCGCAACCAGCTCGAGGGCGGCATCATCCAGGGCGCGAGCTTCGTGATGCGCGAGCAGGTCAAATTCGAGGACGGCCGGGTCGCGACCAGGACCTGGGAGGACTACCCGATCCTGCGCTTCTCCGACATTCCGGAGATCGAGATCGAGGTGATCGACAATCCGAACGAGCCGACACTGGGCCTCGGCGAGGCCTCGGTCGGGCCGACCGGAGCCGCCATCGGCAATGCGCTGGCCCGCGCCCTGGGCAGACGGGTCCGCGATTTGCCGCTGACGCGGGAGCGGATCATGGCTACGCTGCTGGCCGAATAAGACAAAAACACCGAAACCTTATCGAGGGAGGATGCAATGATGGCTCTTCGGGGCGCGCGTCTCGCCGGGCTTGTGACGGCCGCAGCGCTGACGGTTATGGCTGGCGGACCCGCTGCGGCACAGGAGCTTCAGGCCGGCAAGCCGATCCGCTTGATTGTCGGCCTTTCGCCCGGCGGCGGCACCGACGTCACCGCCCGGCTGATCGCCCAGCAGATGGCAAGCAGCACCGGCATGACGGTGCTGGTGGAGAACAAGGCCGGCGGCAACTTCATCCCCGCCCTGATGGAGGTGGCGCGCGCCGCCCCGGACGGCCACACGCTCTATTTCTCCTCGACGAGCTCGCTGATCACCCAGACGCTGTTTCCGGACTACCCCTACGACCTGAGGAAGTTCACGGCCGTGAGCGAGGTCGCGACCGGCCCGCTGATCCTGGTGGTGCGGAACGATCTGGGCGTCAAATCGGTCAAGGACCTGATCGCGCTGGCCAAGCAGAAGCCGGGCACGGTGCGGTTCGGCCTGGGCGGCGGCGTCGGCAGCTCGCTCGGTGTCAGCACCGTGCTGCTTCAGTCCCTGGCCGACATCAAGGTCAACATGGTGCCGTACCGCGGTGCGGCGCCTGCGCTCAATGACCTGCTCGGCGGGCACATCGACGCCATGGTCGACGCCATGCCGGTGATGTCGGTGCAGGCGAAGGAAGGCAAGGTCACGCCGCTCGCGGTCACCGGCACCAAGCGCTCGCCGATGCTGCCCGACGTGCCGACCATGCAGGAGTCGGGCTTCCCGACGTTTGTCGTCACCGGCTGGTACGGCATGTTCGGCCCACCCGGCATGCCGCAGCCGATCGCCCAGAAGCTCCGCGACGAGGCGGCGAAAGCGATCCAGCCGAAGGAAGTGGTCGAGACGCTTGCCAAGCAGGGCATGGAGCCGCGCGGCACGCAGCCCGCGGAATATGCCAAATACATGGAGCAGGAGTTCGCCTTCTATTCGAAAATCGTCAAGGACGCCGACATCAAGCCGCCGCAGTAAAGCTGGGCTTGTGTCGGCCAGCCGCGTCTGTTTGATTGCGACGAAGAGAATGCCCGGCAATTGCCGGGCATTCCGTTACCAACAAAGGAATGGAAATGCCCTCGCGCGGTCCCTGGATCGATCACTTCGGCGACAATTTCCTCTGGTCGAATGCCACACTCATCCTCAAGGGCATGGCGCCCTACGGCACGGTCTCGCTGGAGGAGATCGACCGCTGCTGCGAGAAGCTGCGTGCGCGGCAGGGCGAGGCCGACCGCGGCAAGGCCTGGTTCGAGGAATGGCGCGCGCTCGGCGACCAGATCGAGAAGCGCGGCGACGAGGCCCTGGGCAAGGGTCGCAAGATGACCGCCGGCGACTATTACCTTCGCGCCGGCATCTACCACTACAACGCCGAGCGGTTCATCTCGCCTGGCCCCGAGAAGAAGGCGCAATGCGCCCACGCCTACAAGGTCTGGCACCAGGGCATCCGGCTTCGCTATCCGCAGATCGAATTCATCGAAGTGCCCTATGAAGGCACGACGCTGCCCGCGCTGTTCATGCCGGGGCAAGGCAGCGGCCCGAAGCCCACCGTCGTCGTGCTCAACGGCATGGACAACGCCAAGGAGATGAGCATTTTCTTCTGCGGCCTCGAGTTCTCGCGCCGCGGCTTCAACACGCTCTGCATGGACGGCCCGGGCATGGGCGAGATGCGGCGCATGCGCGACATGCCGAGCCGTTTCGACTACGAGGTGCCGGGCGCGGCCGCCTTCGACCATCTCGCCGAGCGGCCGGACGTGGACGCCAAGCGCATCGCCATCATGGGCTACAGCTTCGGCGGCTACTATTCGTCGCGCGTCGCAGCGTTCGAGAAGCGCTACGCCGCCTGCATCGCGCTCTCGGCGCTGCATTGGGATCTCGCCGCCTGGCAGACCAAGATCAAGGAGGCGAACAAGAACGCGCCGAAGAGCGTCGCACAGTCGAACTTCCAGTGGCGCTGGGTCGCGGGCGCGGCCGACGAGGACGAAGGCATCGAGATCGCCAAGAAATTCTCGCTGAAGGACGCGGCGAAGAACATCACCTGCCCGTTCCTGGTGACGCACGCCGGCAACGACCGCGTCGTGCCGGTCGAGAACGCGCAGAAGCTCTATGACGCGGTCGGCTCGTCGAACAAGACGATCAAGATCTTCACCACCGAGGAAGGCGGCGCGGAGCATGCCCATGTCGACAATCGGCAGATCGGCATCGACTTCGCCGCCGACTGGCTCGTCGAGAACATGAAGTAACGGGCGCGAACCATGGCCAATCCGATTGTCATCCGCATGGGCGGCTACGGGCCGCCGACCACCGGCTTCTCGCGGGCGATGAAGCTCATCGGCGACAAGCTCGTCGCGCAGTTCGGCGACCGCATCGACGTGAAGTACGCCTGGAACATCATGGACCTCGGCTACAAGGCCGAGGAGATCGTCTGGCTGGTCGAAAGCGGGCTGCTCACGCTCGGCTACCAGTCGTCGAGCTACCTCACCGACCGCGTGCCGGAGCTGAGCTTCGTCGACATGCCTTTCGTTTTCCCAGATACGGAAAAGGCGCGCGCGGCGATGGATGGCGCGCTCGGCAAGAGGCTCACGCAGGCGATCGAGAGCAAGACCGATTTCCGCATTCTCGGCTGGTACGAGAACGGCTTCCGCCACATCTCCAACAAGGTCCGCACCATCCGCACGCCCGCAGACCTCAAGGACATCGCGATCCGCGTGCTGCCGAGCAAGATCCAGGCGCGGACGTTCGAGCTCCTGGGCGCGAAGCCGATGATCATGGACCTCACCGACGCGATCCGCATGATCAAGAACAGCGAGATCGACGCGCAGGAGAACCCGCTGACCAACACGGTCACCTACGGCGTGCACAAATTCCACCGTTTCCACACCATCAGCAATCATTTCTACATCTCGCGGCCGATCTTCCTGCACCGGCCGACCTTCGACGCCTGGCCGGACGACCTGAAAGCCGCGATGCAGAAGGCGGTGAACGAATCGGTCGCGTTCCAGCGCGGCCTGCACGTGCAGGAGGAAAAGGACGCCGAGGCCGCAATCCGGGCCGAAGGTTGCGAGATCGTCGAGCTCGATCGCGCACAGCATGACGCTTTTGCGAAGGCGGTGCAGCCGATCTATGCCGAGGCGCGCAAGCAGTTGGGCGACGAGCTGTTCCGCCTGAGCGGTATCTGATCGCAAGCCGCGACCACCTGCCTCCAATCGTGGCTTGTGCGGCGCGCCATCCGCCCTACAATCCCCCGGCAACCGGAGAGCGGGCCAACCACTCCCGGCACAAGACGGGAGGAATGGATGCGCGGATTGCTCCGGATCGCCGTGTCGCTCGCCGGGCTCTGGCTCGCCACGAGCGCGGCGCTGGCTCAGGGCTACCCCAGCCGCCCGATCCGCGTGCTCGTCCCCTACGCGCCCGGCGGCCTGACCGACACGGTGGCGCGGCATTACGCCGACCAGCTCCGCAAGTCGCTCGGCCAGAACGTGCTGGTCGAGAACAAGCCCGGCGCGTCGGGCATCATCGCCATCGAGGAAATGGCCCGCGCCAAGCCCGACGGCTACACCATCATGATCGGCAACATCTCGACCAATTGCCTGACGCCGGTGCTGCTCGCCAAGCGCATGAAGATCGACTACGACCGCGACGTGCAGGTCATCGCCCGGCTGGCGGATGCGCCGGTGTTCTTCATGGCGACGACCACCAACTTCCCGCCGAAGACCTTCGGCGAGTTCATCGAATACGCCAAGAAGAACCCCGAAGAGGTGCGCTACGCCTCCGCCGGCATCGGCGCCTACCAGCACGTCAACACGGAAATCCTGGCGAAGCGCGCGGGCGGGCTGAAGCTCATTCACATCCCGTTCAAGGACGGCGGCGCGGGCATCCTCAAGGACGTCGCCGGCGGCGACACCCACGTGTCGTGGTTCAACGTCACCAACCCGGTCGGCATGATCAAGGCCGGCCGGGTGCGGCCGCTCGCGGTCGCGGCCGAGGCGCGGCTGCCGGCCTGGCCCGATGTGCCGACGCTGAACGAAGTCGGCTTCTCCGGCTTCCGTCCGTCGCAGTGGTCGGCGGCATTCGCGCCGGCCGGCGTGCCGAAGGAGATCATCGACAAGCTGTTCAGTGCGTTCGCCGAAGCGGCGAAGACGCCGGAGCTGCAGGCGATCTTCGAAAAGGGCGGCATGATCGCGCCCAGCGACAAGTCGCCGGCTGAAGCCGCGGCGTGGCTCAAGAACGAGATGGAGACCTGGCGGCGCGACATCGCCGATGCGGGGATCAAGGTGGAGGAGTGAGGGTTTTTGATGGGAACTGGATCGCCCGCTGGAGCCTGTCCTCGGGCCGCGCTTCGCGCGGACCCGTTGGTGGGCGATGACGTCCGGCGCGGACGCCGGGCTTGAGGGCTTGCGGGGAGTGAAACGTTGAAAATCGGAATTATGCACGGCGACGACATCGGCCTCGAGGTCGTTCCGGAAGCCGTGAAGGTGATGAAGGCCG